>CAYNRO010000001.1:0-11144 GCA_964399845.1 uncultured Candidatus Saccharibacteria bacterium
TGTAGATTTATTTTGACAAAGCTTCTGGACACGAGTTCAATTCTCGTCATCTCCACAAAAAAACATAATTTTTAAAAAAACAATCTGCTAAAAAAAACTTTCATCAATCACCAAATAAGGGCAAAAGAAGTTAGAGTAATTGATCAAACAGGAAAACAATTGGGAGTCATCTCTCTAACAGAAGCCTTGCGATTAGCCAGAGAGAGTGATTTGGATTTAATTCAGGTTACAGAAAAAACAGACCCCCCTGTCTGCAAGATAACAGATCACGGAAAATACCTTTATCAACAAAAGAAAAAAGAGAAGTCTGCCAAGACTTCTGCGGGCGAACTTAAGGGTATTAGGCTTACTTTTAAAATTTCTGAACACGACTTGAGAACAAGAGCCAAACAAGCAGAAAAATTTTTACAAAAAGGCAATAAAGTAAGAATAGAAATGAAATTAAGAGGAAGAGAAAGAGCGCTTCAAGATTTTGCCAAAGAGAAAATAATGAAATTTATTGAAATTTTAAAAGAATCAACTCCGATCAAAACTGAAAGAGAAATTGAGAAAAAACCAAGAGGATTAACAACAATTATCTCAAAATAATGAAAACAAGAAAATCAATAAAAAAAAGATTTAGAATAACTAAAAACGGAAAAGTTTTAAGAAGGGCCGTCGGCCATTGCCATTCGCGTGCCAAAAAATCAGGCAAAGAAAGAAGAGAATTGCGTAAGAGTGTTTTGCTTGGCAAGGTTGAAGCTAAAAAGATAAAAAAACTTTTAAGATAATATGACAAGAGTAAAAAGAGGAACAACAGCACACAAGAGAAGGAAAAATGTATTAAAACATACCAAAGGTTTTATGTGGGGCAGAAAGTCAAAGTATAAAGCTGCCAAAGAAGCAATCCAACACGCTTGGACTTATGCCTATAGAGATAGAAGAAATAAAAAAAGAGAGATTAGAAGGCTTTGGCAAAACAGAATTAATTTTGCAAGCCGAGAACTAGGCGTAACTTATAGTCGTTTTATACAAGGAACAAAAAAGAAAAAAATTGAAATAGACAGAAAAATTCTTTCTCAATTGATAGAAGAAAAACCAGAAATCTTTCAAAAAATAGTAGAAGAAGTGAAAAACAAGGAATAAATAATTTTAATAAACCCTCTGTAGAGACCGAGTCTCTACAAGCTAAATTTCCCTCATAAAAACCCTCTGTAGAGACCGAGTCTCTACAGAGGGTTTTAGTTTTTATGGTTTTTGTAGAGAATTTTAGTCTATTGCTGATTCTCCTAAACTTTCTTTTATATTCTTTATCAAAATTGCGTCTCGAGCAACCTCTTTGTATTGCTCTAATGTTGTAAACATTTCTTTAAAAACATCTTTATTTACAACTCCTAAATTACGTTTGTCAAAAGAATCAGAAAGACTGCTAAATTTGTAATTCATTGCAAATTCAAAAGCTTTATCAAATTCTTTCCGAGCTAATTCAAATCCTCCTGGATAAAGCTCAAAAGGATTTAAAACTTGAATATATATATTAAGATATTGAAGATATTGCATATCCCCAATCATTTTACTTTTGTATGGTCCTTGAAATAATCTTCCTGTGTTTTCGTATTTTGCATTAATATAACCAGTAAGGCCAACGCCTAATTTTGCCATAAATTTACTTATTCCTCCTTTTGTAGTCTCTCTTAATAATAAATGGAAATGATTAGGCATCAAGCAAAAAGACAAAATCTTTACCAATTCATTGCGTTCTGGCCATTCTGGCAACCAAGGCCAAACACATGCAGTTCCTTCTATTTTGTAAAATTTATTAAATTCCGTAGCTTGTCTAAAAATATTTTCTGGAGAATGTGTGTTGTTGAAATAACGGAGAATTTTGAGAAAACGCCACTTATCGCTATCATCATAAACAATCGCCATCTTTCGATTGCCTCTATTGAAAACATGAATATAATCTCCGATTGTAAATGATTCTTTTCTCATTCAATTAATTATAACAAATTTCGTTTTTCAGCAAAAGACCTCTCTGTAGAAACCGTCTGTAGAGACCGAGTCTCTACAAGCTAAATTTCCCTCATAAAAACTCTCTGTAGAGACTCGGTCTCTACATTTTCGGTCTCTATATTTTACTTCATATTCTTTTTTAGGAAATTGTTGGCTTTTTCGAGAATTTCCCTGGCCTTTTTAAAAGTAAGTTGTTTCATAGCATCTTCGCATGACAACCATCTGTATCCAGTGTGCTCAAAAGAAATCTTAATCTCTTCGGTTTTTGTTTCAGCTAAATAAAAAGTAACTATCTTGAAAATAAAAGAAGCTTCTTTTTTAGACCCTTCTTCAAGATTGTAAGTATCTCTAAAAGAATATTTTATCCATTCCTTAAAGCCATCAATAATTTCAATGTCTTGAATGCCAGTTTCTTCTTTAACTTCTCTTTTGGCTGTTTCTATTTCTGTCTCATTCGCTTCGATATGCCCTTTTGGCAAATCCCAATGACCTGCTTCATAGTGTAAAAGCAGATATAAAGTTTGATTATCTTCTTTGCGAAAAATTACAGCTCCAGCTGATGTTTCTTTAGGCATATTTTTTAATTTTGTTTAATTAGTTTTGTTTAAAATGGTTTAAAAGTTTTGACAAAGAAAAGGTGTTTAGGATATTCTTTTTCTCTGCCCACCCACGACGAGCTTGATAGACCCCAAATTCCATAGATTTCATCTGGTTTGTCTGATGCGCGTCTGAATTAATAATTAATTTTACTCCGATTTCAATAGCTCTTTTTATGTTAATGTCGTTTAAATCTAGTCTCTGCGGAAAAGAATTTATTTCTAAAATTGTATTAGTTTCTTTTGCCACCCTTAAAATCTTTTCTATGTCTAAATTATATGCTTCTCTTTTGCCTAAGAGTCGGCCGGTTGGATGCGCAATTATATCAATGTGCGGATTTTTCATAGCAATTATAATTCTATTTGTCATTTCCTCTTTTGGCATTTTAAGGCTGGAATGAACTCCAGCGATAACATAATCCAATTTTTCCAATGCGCTATCTTTAATATCAACAGAACCATTGTTTAGAATATTCGCTTCACATCCTTGTAAAATTTTGAATTTGGAATTTTGAGAATTAAATTTAGAATTTAATTTGTCAATTTCTTTCCTTTGTTCTGTCAATTGTTTTTCGTCCAACCCATTTTCAATACGCAAAAATTTTGTATGATCGCTAATTCCCAAATAGGCATATCCTAAAACAATAGCCATATCTACCATTGCCTTGATTGAATGTTGTCCTCCGTTCCAGCTTGAATGGCAATGCAAATCCCCCTTTATATCCCTTAATTCAACTAATTTTGGCAAATCTCCTTTTAGTCCTGCTTGAATTTCCCCGCGATCTTCTCTTATTTCCGGATAAATCCATTGTAGGCCAAGCATTTTATAAACACTTTCCTCTGTTTTACCTGCAATGTATTTATTGTTTCTAAAAACTCCATACTCGTTTAATTTTAATCCTTTTTCTAAAGCAATTTTTCTTAAAGCAATGTTATGCTCTTTTGAACCACTAAAATATTGCAACGCCGCGCCATAGCTTTTTTCAGGCACAACCCTGATATCTATATCGAAACCAGCTTTCATTTTGACAGATGATTTTTTTAAACCATTGCCCCAAATTTTCACAATTCCTGGCTGAGAAACAAAAAAATCCATTATTTTCTTTGGATTTTTTGAAACCACTAAAATGTCAATGTCTCCAATTGTTTCTTTTCTTCTCCTAACAGAGCCAGCAATAGCAATCTTCTGAACCTCTTTTAACTGTTTGAAATTGCCTACAACCTCTTTAACTTTAGGCAAAATTTCGGCTAAAAGAAATCTGCCTTTGCTTTTCTTTAAAAACGCAATTCCTTTTAATATATTTTCTTCTGTTTTTATTCCAAATCCCTCTAAACTCCTAATCTTGCCTGCTTTTGCTTTTTGCTCTAAATCTTTTAGATTCTTTATTTTAAGTTTTTCGAAAAGAACTTTTGCCTTTTTTACACCCAATCCTTCAACTTTTAATATCTCTCCTAAATTCAAAGGGAATTTCTTCTTAATATCTTGATAATATTTAATTTTCCCTGTTTTTAAATACTCTTCTATTTTTTCAGCAATGTTTTTGCCAACGCCAGAAATCTTTTCAAGTTCTTTGACTCCTCCTCTTTTATAAATACCTTCAACATCTTCCTCGAGCTGTTCTAAAACATAAGAAGCCTTTTTATAGGCATAGGGCTTAAAGGCTATCTCGTTTGCTTGAAGATAAGAGCCAATTTCGTAAAGAATCTTAGCTAACTCTTGGTTTATCATAAATCTCTAGATTTCCCAAAAGGAAAATAGTAGGGAAAAGCATGGTCTTGTGGCAGAATATGATTGTGTGCGGACAAAAGAAGAAGAGACGAAAGAACGCTGAACGTCCCAACTATAATAAGAATCGCATCAAATCCATAGACAGAAGCCATAATTCCTCCAATGCCCCCAGTAATCCCCACGCCAAAACCGAGGAAAGTGCTATCCATCGCCCATCCAAAAGCCGCTTTGTTTTTATCAATATGTCTGGTAAAAATAGCGCACCAAGAAGGATAAAACAAAGCCATGCCCAATGCATTTAATATCTGAAGAAGATAAATATGCCAAGCAAGAGAAGAAACCAAAAACCCAAAAGGAACCAAGCCGGTTAAAAATAATCCTAAAATCATAAACCAGTAGTCGTCTTTTTCTCCATGAATACGATCTAAGTATTTACTAATAGGAATTTGTAAAATTGATTTTGTAATCCAATAAACTAAAGCAGCAAAACCGGCAATCTCTGCTGCTTTTGCTATGTCCCCATCAACAACATTTTCTAAAATAAAAATAGCGAAAATAGGGCTAAACAAACCCCATGCCGCGAATAGAAGAAAATCACTAGCTATTAAAAACCTTATGACTATATTCATAAATAATCTTGTTTTATTTATTTTATATTATCAGGGTATTAAACGCAACCATTGGTCAGCGAACAGCGAACAGCGAACAGCGAACAAAGAAAGAAACAAATTGTTAAAAAGTAAATAATCGAAGTAAATAAAATAGATGCGCGGGTTTAAACCCGCGCATCTATTAATTTCTATAAACTAACTCTCATATCTTATTTCCTTTATTTTATAAACCATTTTTGCTGAAGAAGTAATCGTAACCTCATCGCCAATTTTACATCCCAAGAGAGCTCTTCCTACCGGAGATTCATTGCTAATTTTCCCAAAAGAAGGATTGGCTTCTAATGTCCCGACGATTTTAAATTCGTCTTTGCGTCCATTCACATCAACTAAAACTTCAGCTCCTATTTCAATAACATCTCTTTTCTTCTTCGAAGGAGGTTTTATTAATTCTGTGTTTTTAAAAATATCTTCTAATTCAACAATTCTCATTTCAAGGAAATTCAAATTTTCTTGAAAAGAAAGATATTCTGGATTTAAATCTTCAGAATGTAAAACTTCCGGAACTCCATCTAATTTCGCTTTAGATATTCTGATGTCTATCAATTTCTGATATTCTTTTTTTAAATTTTTCAATCCTTCCGTTGTAAGATAATACTTTCTTTCCATTTCCATATCTTTTTCTTAATAAGATATAACTAATTATTCCATCCAATTTATCTTTTAAAACAACAGAATAGGGGGGTCTTTGCACTTGCAAAATAATACTCTTGATATTTATAATAGTATTATAGCTAAAAGGGCTTGTCAACCCTTTTTTAATATCCCATTCCAGGCATTGCAGGCATTTGAGGAGTTTCTCTTTCGTCTTTCTTAGGAGACTCGGCAACAACAGCTTCTGTCGTAAGAAGAGTGCTGGCAGCCGAAACAGCGTTTTGCAGAGATGACCTAACTACTTTTGTTGGGTCAACGATTCCAGATTCCATCAAATTTTCGTAATTCATAGTTTCTGCGTTAAAACCAATTCCAGTCTCGCTCTCTTTAACTTTCTGAACTGCAACGGCTCCATCAATACCGGCGTTGTGCGCAATTTGTCTTAATGGCTCTTCGATGGCTCTTTTTAAAATATTAATACCTGTTTTTTCGTCAGCATTCTCAATTACTTTAAGCAATTCATCTAAAGCTGAACTTGCCTTTAATAAAGCTACTCCTCCACCAGAAACAATCCCTTCCTCTTTTGCAGCTTTGGTCGCAGAAAGCGCGTCTTCGGCTTTATGCTGTTTTGCTTTTTGTTCAACTTCTGTTGCAGCGCCAACTTTAATGACAGCAACTCCACCTGCTAATTTTGCTAATCTTTCCTGTAGTTTTTCTTTATCAAATTCAGATTCGTTTGTTTTGATTTCGTTTTTAATCTGATTAACTCTTTTGTCAATATCTTCTTTGTCGCCCTTTCCTTCAATAATGGTTGTATTTTCTTTTGAAGCAATAACTTTTCTGGCAGAACCAAGCGCATCCACATCTATGCTTTCTAACTTCAACCCAATTTCTTCTGAAATCACCTGTGCGCCTGTAATGCAAGCGATATCTTGCAACATTTCTTTCTTCCTATCTCCAAACCCAGGCGATTTAACCGCTAAAACATTAAAAGTTCCTCTGATTTTATTAATAACAAGCGTTGCCAGAGCTTCACCGTCTACATCGTCTGCTATGATTATTAATTCTTTTCTGCCGGCTTTGGCTATCTTTTCCAATAAAGGCAAGATTTCATTTAAAGAAGATATCTTTTTGTCGGTAATAAGAATATATGCATCTTCGTAAATCGCTTGCATTCTTTCTGTGTCGGTTACCATATAAGGAGAAATATAGCCTTGGTCAAGCTGGAGCCCCTTAACAATTTCTTTTTCTATGCCAAAAGTTTTTGATTCTTCAATTGTGATAACCCCATCTTTACCAACCTCTTCCATTATATCAGCAATCAAATCACCCATTTCTCTATTTTCTGCAGAGATTGTTGCAACCTGCGCTGTTTCCTCTTTGCTAGAAATTTCTTTACTCATTTTTTGCAACTCTTCTATAATTTTATCTTTTCCTTTATCAATTCCTCTTTTAAGCGCTAAAGGATTAGCTCCTGCAGCTACATTTTTCAAACCTTCTAAAATAATTGCTTGAGCTAAAATTACAGCAGTAGTAGTTCCATCTCCAGCGTTTTCATTAGCTTTTTCAGCAACCTCTTTCAAGATTTCTGCTCCAAGATTCTCGATTTTATCCTCTAATTCAATTTCTTTAGCGATAGTAACTCCATCATTTGTAATAATCGGAACGCCAAAACCTTTATCCAAAACAACATTTCTGCCTTTTGGACCAATGGTAACCTTAACGGTATCAGCTAATTTATCTACGCCTGCTTTTAGTTTCTTACGAGCTTCTTCTTCGTATTTTATTTGTTTACTCATTTTATTTGTAGGCTGTAGCAAACAGCTAAAATGGGCATTTTGCTCAAATCGCGCTATTGCTACTACCAATAAATCTATTATTTATTTTCTATTATCTATTTAATTAATATCCAATTTACTCAATAATCGCTAATATATCTTCTTCTTTTGCGATTAAATAATCTCTATCTTCTATTTTTATTTCACTTGGGCCATATTTTGTAAAGAAAACTTTATCGCCTGCTTTGACGCTCATAGGGATAATTTTGCCTGAAGCTGTTATTTTTCCAGGACCAACAGCAATAATTTTTCCTTGTTCAGGTCTTTCTTTTTCGGTTGTTTGAGGAAGCAAGATTCCTGTTTTCGTTTTTTCTTCCTCTTTTAATGGTTCAATGAGGATGTGATCTGAAATAGGTTTTATGTTCATAAAATTAGCGAATAAGAAATAATAAATAATAATCAATGACAAATGATCAACGACAAATGATCAATTATTGTTTATTTTTGCTATCCGTTTTGGTTATAAGTTATTTGTTAATAGGTAATAATGTATTTTAGGAATAATAACGAATATGTCAAGTTTTACGTTCATAATACCCATTTAAATAATCCACTCGTTAGCTAAAATGGATTAACAATGGTTGACTTTAGGACAGAATCTTGATATTATTGATTTAATGGTAACAGGATTGTTTTTTAATATTTTGGCTGGAATATTGGGAATTTTTTTATCGGCCCGCTTTATCCCGGGCATATCATTCTTTGGAGATACATATATGTTGATCATAATAGGGAGTATTCTCGGAGGAATTAATTTTTTCGTCAAGCCAATTTTGAAAACAATAACTCTCCCTTTAAGGTTTCTAACTTTTGGATTATTCACATTGGTAATCAATATGGGCTTAATCTGGATAGTAGAAATAGCCTTTCCAAAAGATTTAGAAATATCTGGAATCATTCCTCTTTTTTATGCTACGATCGTAATTTGGGTTTTAAATTTGATTTTTGGGTCATATAATGATAAAGATAATAAGAAAATTTAAGAACAGCATATTCTCGAGTTACAAAATACAGTTCTCGTAATCCAAAGACACAGACACATGCAAACATATATATTAATTGCTCAAATCGTTATTTCTATTTTATTAATGGTTTTTATCCTCTTACAGCAAAGAGGAACCGCTATGGGTTCTGCTTTTGGAGGAGGAAGCGAAGGGTTTTATTCAACGCGCAGAGGCGCTCAGAAAAAAATTTACTGGGCGGCCATAGTATGCGGAATTTTATTTGTTCTGCTTGCAATCGCAAACCTCTTTATCTAAACTCTTAACTTTGGGCCACGAAATGCTTTTTGAAATAAAATTATTTAGCTTTGATCAGATGGTTATTAAAATTTTTGAAGCGATATTGAATAAATATCGTTGATAAAATTTTGATAAGCAGATGGCAAAGATAAAAATTTTAGGCAAAAATCGCATTTCGTAATCCAAAGTAATAACCTAATTGCAAATGCATCTATATCCCAGAAAAAGGAATTTTAGATTGCCCTCTGGGCAACAATGGACGCAATTTTTAAAAGTTTTAACCAAAAAAGAGAAAATTATTTTCTTTGTCTTTTTTGTTTTAGCTTTAGGTTCGTTTACTTTTATTTCTTTAGATTTTTATTTTAAAAATACAGAAATCGTTCCCTGTGAAGGTGGAACTTATACAGAAGGAGTTATTGGACAGCCAAGATTTATTAATCCAGTTTACGCAAATTCTGATGTTGACAGAGATTTAGTTGAACTAATTTTCTCTGGCCTAATGAGATATAACGGGAATCTAGAAATAGTTCCTGATATGGCGCAAGCCTATCCTGAAATAGAAGAACAAGGCATGGTTTATAAGTTCTTTTTAAGAGAAGATATTTTTTGGCAGGATAATGTCCAACTTACGGCAGACGATGTAATCTTCACGATAAAAACAATCCAAAGCCCTCGTTATAAAAGTCCATTAATCGCAAATTGGGTTGGAGTAGAAGTTGAAAAAATTAATGAGTTTGGGGTTAAATTTACATTACAAAAATCATATAGCTCTTTTCTTGAAAATTGCACTTTAAAGATTATACCAAAGCATATATGGGAGAATATTCCATCAGAAAATTTCCCGTTAAGTACTTACAACCTAGAGCCGGTTGGTTCAGGAATTTACGAAATTAAAAAAACAAAATCCAATAATTCCGAAACAACAGATTTACTAACATTAATACCAAATCCTTTATACTTTGGAGAGAAAGTAAACATATCTAAGATTGAATTTTTATTTTTCAAGAATCAAAAAGAATTAACTCAAGCAGCAATATATGGAAATATAAATGGTTTATCTTCAAGCTCTTTTGTAAATATCAATGAATTTCAACCACTTTTTTCAAACTTAAATAATGCAAATTGGAAAAAATATTATTTCCCTCTTTCAAGATATTTCGCAATATTTTTAAACTCTAAAAAATCAGAAATTTTATCGCAAAAAGAAATACGTTTGGCTTTAAACTATGCTACTGATAAAGAAAAAATTGTTAACGAAATTTCAGGAATTTCCCTTCCAGAAATCGTAGATTCCCCTATCCTGCCCAAAACTTACGGATTCAATCCATCGCTTAATATCTATGAATTTAATCCTGAAAAAGCCAAAGAAATTTTTGAAGAAATTGGATTTAAAGACGAAGACCAAAACGGCCTAAGAGAAAAAACCATTAAGTCAGAACAAGATTTTACATTTGAGAGTAGATTGAAAGAGGGATCCCAGGGAACAGAAGTCAGAAAACTCCAAGAATGTTTAGCTAAATTTCCAGAGGTTTATCCGTCAGGAGAAATATGTGGATACTTTGGCGCAAAAACAAAACAAGCTGTTATCAACTTTCAAGAAAAATATTCAGAAGATATTTTAGACCCATGGGGATTTGAAAACGGAACAGGTATAGTTAGCGAAACCACCCGCGCAAAATTAAACGAAATTTGTTTTGATAATTCAGAAAAAGTTATACCTTTGGAATTCTCTTTGGTAACAGTCGACCAACCACAATTGATTAAGGTCGCAGAACTTGTAAAACAACAATGGAAAGAAATCGGAATAGACCTTAATATTGAAACATTTCCAATAGCTGAGCTTGAACAAGATTTTATCGAGCCGAGAAATTATGAAAGCTTACTCTTTGGCGAAGTATTGGGTTCTATTCCAGATCTTTTTCCGTTTTGGCACTCTTCGCAAACAATAGATCCTGGATTAAATCTATCGGCATACGAAAACGAAAAAGCTGACAAACTTTTAGAAGAGATAAGGACATCTTTAGATGCTGAAGAAAAAAAAGAAAAATTAGAATTATTGCAAAACATTCTGATAGAAGATGCTCCTGCAATATTTTTGTATAGCCTAGACTATACCTATGTTGTTTCAAAAGAAGTCAAAGGCATAGAAGCAAAAAAGATCGTAGACCCTTCAAAACGCTTTTTTGGAATTCAAGATTGGTATCTAAAAACAAAAAGAATCTGGAAGTAATAAAATGTCTGTGAAGAAAAGTGTGGAGGTCAAACCTCCACACTTTAGAGCAACTCATTAATACAACAATCGGCTATGGAAAAAAAACCAAATATTCGTTATTTGTACGACATAAAAGAAGTTCTCTATGACAAAGATTGGTTGAAAAAAGCTCCTAATCTTGAGCTTTACTATATGTACCGAGGCGTTGAGGAGAAAAACGGCCTAAGATACGACATCACCATAATCCCAGGGCAGATGCTTGGCAAGGAATTTA
>CAYNRO010000001.1:11244-28521 GCA_964399845.1 uncultured Candidatus Saccharibacteria bacterium
GGCCTAAGATACGACATCACCATAATCCCAGGGCAGATGCTTGGCAAGGAATTTACGAAAACAAAAGGCCATCAACATATTGGAAAATTTGGAGAAGTCTATATCGTACTTGCAGGACAGGCGATTTTCTTCATGCAAAAATACGAAGACGATAAAGTCAAAGATGTCTATGCCGTAAAAAGCAAAAAAGGCGATGTGGTTATAATCCCCTCCAATTATGAACACATAACAATTAACCCGCTTCAAAAAGAACTTAAAGTAGGAAATTGGATTTCTAAAAATTGTAAAAATAATTACAAGACAATAGAAAAAATGCAAGGTGCTTGTTATTTTTACACAAGCAAAGGCTGGATTAAAAATAAAAATTACAAAAAGGTTCCTAAGCTTCGTTTTAAAAAACCGCTTAAATCAATTCCGAAAAATTTAGATTTCCTGAAACAAGGATAACTTAACGCGGGTATGGCGGAACAGTAGACGCGTTAGCTTCAGGAGCTAATGGGAGCAATCCTGTGGAGGTGCAAATCCTCTTACCCGCACAATTACTCGTTAACTAATATAAAATAATTTAAAAACAATAACAATAAAATTAATGGAAAAAACAATTAGACCAATACAACAAATAAATAAAGAGAATCTCAGAGTCATACCATTAGGTGGATGCGAAGAAGTAGGCAGAAATATGACTGTTTTTGAGTATGGAGAAGACATTATAATCTTGGATATGGGCCTGCAATTTCCAGAAGAAGACACTCCTGGCATAGATTATATAATTCCAAATGTAGAATATTTAAAAGGAAAAGAAAAAAATATTCAAGGAGTTATCTTCTCACATGGGCATTTAGATCATATTGGAGCAGCTCCAATATTGTTGAAAAAGTTAGGCAATCCACTTATAGTCGGCAGACCACTCACAATCGAAATGATTAAACACAGACAGGAAGATATGGACAAGGGTAGCTCTAAAAACCTTCAAACCCAATATATAAACGGCATTCAAGACAAAATAAAGTTAGGCTGTTTCAATATTTCTTTTTTCCCGGTAGACCATTCAATTATGGATGCTGTTGGAGTAATCATAGAAACTCCTGTTGCAACTATTATTCACCCAGGAGACTGGATGATGGAACACGATCCAACAGAAAAAGGCAAAATAGAATATAGTCATTTGGCAGAATTGAAAAAACCAACCGTTCTAATGCTTGAAAGTTTAGGGTCGGTTGATTCTAAAGAACCGATTACAGAAAAAGAGATGATCCGAAATCTACATAATTTAATTGATTCTGCTCCAGGCAGAATAATCATCGGGACATTTTCCTCGCAACTCGAGAGAATAAAGCAAATACTTGAATACGCTTCAAAAATAGGCAAAAAGGTAGCATTAGACGGATTTTCTATGAAGCTCAATGTCGAGATAGCAAAAAAATTAGGCTATATTAAATCATCGGAAAACACAATAATACCAATCAACAAGATAAAGGATCATGCTGACAACAAGATTATTGTACTCTGCACAGGGTCACAGGGAGAAGAAGTGTCTGCGCTTTCAAGGATAGTTTCTGGAAACCATCGTTTTATAAGTTTAAAAAAGATTGATACTGTTGTTTTTTCTTCTTCTGTAATTCCAGGCAACGAAAGAACAATTCAACGCTTAAAAGATAGTGTCTATCGTTTATGCGACAATGTTATCCACAAAGACATAATGGCAGTGCACACTTCGGGACATGGAAATATAGCTGACATAAAAGAAATCATAAAACAAATCAGGCCGACTTATTTTATTCCTGTTTACGCTAATCATTTTTTCTTGAAGGAAGCTGCTAAAATAGCCCACTCTCTTGGAATCGAAAAAGATAAAATTTTTGTTCCTGACAATGGCTCTATCATAGAATTTGGCACAAAAGGAGTAAAAGTTCTCAAAGAAAAAGCTCTCACAAGTTATGTTTTTGTTGATGGATTAGGAGTAGGAGATGTTGGAGAAATTGTCATTAGAGACAGAAAGGTGTTAGCAAAAGAAGGGATATTTGTTATTATAGCAGTCGTTGATCGCAAAACTGGTCAAGTCAAAGGTTCACCTGATATAATATCAAGAGGATTTATTTATTTAAAAATATCAAAAGATTTACTTGCTCAAACTCGACGCAAAGTAATTTCTATCATAAATAAAACCGTTGAAACAAAAAAACCAATAAATTGGGCTAATGTAAAAAACGAAATTAGGAATAAAGTTGGCCAATTCCTTTTCTCTAAAACAGAGAGAAGCCCTATTATTATTTCAGTAATAATAGAAGTATGAAAATTTTATCAGGTATTCAACCAACAGGTTTAATCCATATTGGAAATTATTTAGGAGCAATAAAACAATGGGTTGAACTGCAAGAAAAAAACGATTGTTTATTTTTTATATCCGACCTACACGCTTTAACGATTCCGTATAAGCCAAAAGAGTTGCAAAAAAATATTCTTGAAGTTGCTACTGCGCATTTATCAGTCGGCATTAACCCTGAGAAAAGTGTGTTTTTTGTTCAATCACGCATTAAAGAACATACTGAGCTTTGCTGGCTACTGAACACTGTTTGTCCAATTGGAGATTTAGAAAGAATGACGCAATACAAAGAAAAAGCCAAAAAGTTTAAGAATAATGAAAACGCAGGGCTTTTTAATTACCCTGTTTTAATGGCAGCAGACATCCTTTTATACAAGACAGAAGCTGTTCCAGTCGGAAAAGACCAGATTCAACATGTTGAATTAGCTAGAACTATTGCTCGAAGATTTAATGCAAAATTTGGCAAAACTTTTGTTGAACCAAAATCACTCTTACCTTTTGCAGGAGAAAAGATTATGTCTTTGAGCAATCCAAGGAATAAAATGTCGAAATCATCAGGTCCGTCAAATTACATTTCACTCTTCGAAAAACCTACAGAAATCAAGAAAAAAATAATGTCTGCTGTAACCGACACTGGCAAAGAAATAAAATACGACCTTGAGAGAAAACCCGGGATTTCAAATCTTTTGACAATTTATAGCCTATTTAGTAAAGAGAAAATAAAGGAAATAGAAAAACGTTTTAGCGACAAAGGATATGCACATTTCAAAGAATCTCTTTCTGAAACATTAATAAAATCGTTAGAGCCTTTTAGACATAAAAAGAAAGAATTTGCCTCACGGCAAACCTATGTTGAAGAAATTCTTAAAAAAGGAGCAGAAAAAGCAGAGACCATTGCAAAGTATTCTATGCAAGAGATTAGAAAAAAAATGGGACTAGTCTAATCAATAATCAATGCTGTAAGTTCTTTTTTCTTCCTGTCTAATAATTCTTTCGTATCAGCCTCAACCATCATTCTTAAAAGATTTTCTGTATTTGACGCACGAACTAAAAACCACCAATCTTGAAAATCTATTCTCAGACCATCTATTTTTGAAATTTTTCCTTTTTTAAATTTCCTCTCCAGTTTTCTCATTACTTCTTTTTTATCTTTCATTTTAAAATTTATTTCGCCTGAATGAAAATATTTTTCAACAGAGCCAATAAATTGAGAAAGTTTTTTCTCTTTATTCAAAGAAAGAATTTCCAAAGTTTTCAATAAAACAAAAATAGGAACTTCGGAAAAATAATGCGACATTTTATAATAATGTCCAGAAAGTTCTCCTGCGAAAAAGATATTTTCTTTCCGCATTTTCTCTTTTATCAGAGAGTGCCCGACTTTCCAAACAATCGGCTTGCCTCCATTTCGTTCAATGATTTCTCTAACCGACCTACTCGAACGAACATCATATAAAATTTTTACGCCAGGATTTTCTTTCAAAATAAATTGGGACAAAAGAGCAGTAATCAAATCTCCTGAAATCACTTCCCCATTTTCGTCAACAAAAATAATCCTATCCCCGTCTCCGTCTAAAGCAGCTCCAAAATCTGCTTTTTTATTTTTGACAGTTTTTATTAAAACGCGCAAATTCTTTTTAATCAAAGGGTCAGGAGAATGATTTGGAAAACTTCCGTCTGATTTTTCAAATAAAGGATAAATTTTGCAAGGTAATTCTTTTTTTAAGTATGGAAGCAAAATACCTGGCACAGCATTGGCAACATCAATAACAATTTTAAGCGCTTTCATTTTTTTAACATTAAAATCCTTAAAATTGAATTTTATATATTCTTTTAAAACTTGTTTTTTAATTATCTTGCCTTTCTCTGTTTTCAAAGAAAATTGCCCTTTATTCTTTATCAATATAGTCTTAATCTCCTTTAGACCACTTTTTCCGCTTAAAGGGATAGATTCTTCTCTAACCATTTTAAAGCCACTATAACCAGCCGAAAGATGAGAAGCTGTAATATTTATTCCACCGTCAAATTTAAAATGGCTTACAGCAAAATAAAAAACAGGCGTTGGAGAAAGTCCAATGTCAATGACGTCAGCCCCTTGATCAGTTACGCCTTTTACCAAAGCTTTAAATATCTCTTTTGAAGAAAGACGATTATCTCTGCTAACAACAATTTTTAAATTTTTCTTATTCAAAAACTTAACATAGGCTCTACCAATAAGGTAAGCAATTTTTGCGTTAATTTCATCAGGGAAAGCGCCTCGAATGTCGTAGGATTTAAAGATATTAGAATTTATGTTCATATAACTAATCATAACATAATTTTAATTAGCTTGACCAGAGAAGCCATACCTGCTATCATACCACTATGAATTCCTATCAATTAATTTATTTAATAAACGCTAATTTGCCAGAAGAAGAGCTAAGCTCTTTTTCTAAAAAAATAAGCGATTTCATTTTAGAAGAAGAAGGGGTTTTGGATAAATCAGAAAAACCAGTTAAAAGAAAACTGGCTTATCCTATAAATAAAAAAGAAGAAATATTTTTAGCTATTGCAAATTTCCATTTAGCTCCAGACAAATTAAAGCAATTTGAGAAAAAGCTTAAATCTGAAAATGAAATTTTGCGCTATATGCTTTTAGCGAATAAAAAGCCTAAAAAAATTACTTTAGAAAAAAGAATTAAAAAAGTTCCTGAAATTGTTAAAGAATCTCCTGAAACTTTAAAAGAAACAACTGTTGCAGAAAAAGAAGACAAGAAAGAGGAATTAGAAAAAATTGATAAAAAAATAGAAGAAATTCTAAACACAGATTAATGCGGATTTTAGCAGATTAATGCTAATATGAACTATAAGCATAAATCGGTTCGATTCGTATGAATCAGTTTCTATGAATTTAAATAAAGTTTTTGTCCTAGGAAACCTTACAAGGGATCCAATAATCAAAACATTGCCATCTGGACAATCTGTAGCCAACTTTGGAGTTGCTACAAATAGAGTCTTTTACGATAAGGATAAGCAGAAAAAAGAACAAGCTGAATTCCATAATATTGTTGCCTTTGGAAGAACGGCTGAGATAATTCAGCAGTATCTAAAAAAAGGGTCTATGGTTTTAATAGAAGGAAGAATCCAAACAAGAAACTGGGAAGACCAATCAGGAAATAAACGCTATATGACAGAAATCATTACAGAAAGAATGCAACTTGGGCCAAGAAATGCTCCTTTCCAAAAAGATGATTCGAGTTTTTCTAATTCGCATCAAAGCCAAAACAAAGAAAATAAATCAGAAGAAGATATTCCGATCATAGAAGAGGGCAAAGATGAACCAAGTTTTTCTCATTCTTCCGAGGATTCCAGCCCTGAAGCTGAAAAAAAGAAAGAAAATCCAATCCAAAAAGATGATTTAGAGAACAACGAAGAAGAAATCAATTTAAAAGACATTCCATTTTAATAATTAATCATTGATCATTGATCATTGTCCGTTGGTATATGATTTGTTATTTTTGCCAAAAAAATATTGAAGAAATAGATTTCAAAAATACAGAACTTCTGCAGAAGTTTATTTCGGGTTTAGGTAAAATAAGACCCAAGAAAAAAACAGGCGTTTGTTCTAAACACCAAAGACAACTGAAAAGAGCCATTAAAAGAGCACGCCATTTAGGATTGCTTTCTGCTGTTAAAAAATAGAAAGTTTTTTCTATCTTCTGTAAATAATATATTTCAATTTTTATTCCCGCGAACAAAATCGCGGGTTTTAGTTTAAAATAAAAAACGCTTTTATCAAAAGCGTCTTATTAAAAAAAGCATTCCATGACCCAAGGTTAAGCTATTGATTTAAATTCTTTTCAGTAATAGCTTTTTTAATTTCTTCAGCTATTTTTGGATTTGCTCGTAAAAATTCTTTAGCTGCTTCTGCTCCCTGTCCTAATTTTACATCTTGATATTGAAACCAGCTTCCAGCTTTTTTTATAATGTTATGGCTAATGCCAATATTTAACAAATCAGCGAAATAAGAGATTCCTTCATTATAATAAATATCAAATTCGCAAATTTTAAAAGGAGCGCCTACTTTATTCTTATCTATTTTTGCTTTAATCCGACTACCGATAATTTCATCGCCATGCTTTATTTTGGCAATTCTCCTTAAATTAATCCTTACGGAAGCATAAAACTTTAGAGCCAGCCCACCAGAAGTTGTTTCAGGATTGCCGAACATAACGCCAATTTTCATTCTTGTTTGGTTTAAGAAAATAAGAGAAGTTTTAGTCTTAGAGACAACTCCGGATAATTTTCTTAGAGCAGACGACATTAATCTTGCTTGTAGGCCAATCCGAAATTCGCCAATTTCCCCTGCAATTTCAGCCTTAGGGGCTAAAGCAGCTACAGAATCAACAACAATAACATCTGTTTGACCTGACCTAACTAGACTTTCAACAATCTGTAAAGCCTCTTCTCCTGAATCTGGTTGGGAAACCAAAAGGTCATTAGTATTAACCCCAATTCTCTTTGCGTAGTCAGGGTCAAGCGCATGCTCGACATCTATGAAAGCAGCTACACCTCCTTTTTTTTGAGCCTGAGCGCAAATGTGCAGAGCAAGCGTTGTTTTGCCCGTTGACTCGGGACCAAAAATTTCAGCTACTCTGCCTCTCGGAATTCCACCAACACCTAAAGCCAAGTCTAAAGAGATAGAGCCTGTTGGTATTACATCAATATCAACGGCCCGAGTATCTTTAAGCTTCATAATAGCTCCTTCTCCAAAACGTTGCTTTATCTCAGCTATAGCTTCTTCTAAATCATTTTTTTGGATTTTTTCTGGCTTTTTCTTTGGCATAATTATATATTACCAATAAAAAATCTTATTCACAAGTTAGTCAAGACCCGAGCTTGACCAAAGTGATCACCTGTCATTGATTATTGATTATTTTAAATTTTCTTCCATCCTTCTTCATTTTCTTCTTCTGGAATTTCTTCTGCTTTTTCTGCAAAAGTTTGAGTTTCGGCAATAGCATACACTTCCCTTGGTTTTGCTCCATCTGCAGGTCCAACTAATCCTCTTTCTTCTAAGATATCTATCAACCGAGCTGCCCTTGCATAGCCAACTCGCAATCTTCTTTGTAGTAAAGACGCTGAAGCTTTATTGGCTTCTATCACAACTCTTTTTGCTTCTGCGTAAAGAGGATCTTCTTCTTCATAGGTTTCATTGGATTTTCCTGCTCTATTTTCAGTGACCCTCTCCATTTCCTCAATCAAATCAGACTCTACTTCTGTTTTGTTCTCTCTCTTTTCCTCTTCTAAAACTATATGGGTAATAATTTTTTTAACTTCTTTTTCTGAAATATAAGAACCTTGAACTCTTTTTGGTTTAGTGATATTGGCTGAAATATAAAGCATATCTCCAAAACCCAAGAGTTTCTCTGCTCCCGCTGCATCTAAGACAGTCCTTGAATCAATTTGCGAAGCAACTTGAAAAGTAATTCGCGAAGTTATGTTTGCTTTGATTAATCCTGTGATAACTTCAACAGAAGGTCGTTGCGTAGCAACCACTAAATGAATTCCAGCTGCTCTTGCCATTTGAGCCAACCTAACGATCTCTGTTTCAATCTCTCTGCCCTTTGTCATCATTAAATCAGCTAATTCATCAATAATAAGAACAATGAATGGTAAAGGAGCTGTCCCGCCTTTAAATGCTTTTTCGTTGTATGAATATACATTTCTTGTTTTTGATTCTGACAACAAATCAAACCTTCTCTCCATTTCTTTAACCAACCACTTTAAAGCATTCAGCGCTTGCGTTGCATTGTAAATAATAGGACATAAAAGATGAGGCAAATTACTATATACAGAAAACTCAACCCTTTTAGGGTCAATCAATATAAGCCTCAAATTTTCAGGACTAGAACTCCTTGTGCCAATGCTGGGCTGATACAACAAGCTTTGAATTAAAGAATTAAGAAAAATCGTCTTGCCTGTTCCAGTACTCCCAGCAACCAAGAGATGAGGCATTCGAGCCAAATCAGCGTAAACAGGAGAACCCGAAACGTCTCTACCCAAAGCAATAATTAAATTTGACGAGAATTTTTCAAATTCCTTGTTTTCTATCAAATTTCTTAATTTTACTTGAGCGCGGACTTTATTTGGAATTTCAATTCCAACCAAAGACCTTCCGGGGACAGGGGCTTCTATTCTAATAGGATGACTGGCTAAAGCTAAAGATAAATCATTAGAGAGATTTGTTATCTTAGATAATTTTACCCCTTCTGATGGTTTTAAAGTATATTGAGTTACAGTTGGCCCGACATTAATTTCTGACATCGTTACATCAATATCAAAACTTTCTAATGTCTTTTTTATAATCGCTGAATTGAGTTTAGTGTCTCCGCTGTTAGGAGCACCATGTTCAGCCTCTAAAAATTCAATCGGAGGAGGTCTGTAGGAAGAAGTTTTAATCCCTATCATTGGCTTAGCGTCTATCTTGAGAGATTCTGTTGATTTTTCTGGCATAGCTTTTTGCCCATAATTAATTTCGTCTGAAGGAACTTCTTTTATTTTAAACTTTGGAGCAAAAAACTTTCTAATAATAGAAGGTTTCGGGACATCACCTTCTATGCTATCGGAAGAATCATCCTTTTTTGTCTTCGGCAAACCAAAACAAGAACGTAGAAAATAATAAAATATCAAAAGACCAATAACAATTAGAGCTAAAAATATAATTTGGGTTGCCCAAAATCCAAAATATTTCAATATAGGCCAACTCAAAATATAGCCGAGCCATCCGCCTTTTTTAGCAATAGGGTCAAATGAATTGACTATACCTGTTAATCCAAAAGTTAATATTAAAATTGATAATGCTATGGGCCAAAAAATATTTTGTTTTTCCTTAGGAGAATCTGGTTTGTGTTTTGATACCAGAAAAATCAAACCAGCTAACATAAAAATTAATGGAATTATAAAAATTATTTCTCCGATTAAAAATCGTGCGCTTCTCATAAAGAATCGTCCCATTGAACCAGCTTGATCAAAAAAACTTAAAATTACAATTACTGCTAATAAAATCGCAAAAACTCCCCAAATTTTTTGAGTAATTTCGTTTGGCAAAGAAAACCTCTTAGGTCTCTTTTCTTCCACAGGAGATTGTTTAGGTTTTTTCTGATTTTTTTTCTTATTTTTAGACAATAAAAATAATGAACAACAAACAATAAACAGCGAACAATTTTATTCATTGCATATCACTCGTTACCCACTCATAACTACCTTAGATTATAGCATTTTACTGCTTTTTAAATCCAGTACCACAGGGAACTAATTTTCCAATTATTACGTTTTCCTTTAATCCGTGCAATTTATCTTCTTTGCCCTCAAGAGCTGCTTTAATTAAAACTTTTGATGTTTGTTGAAAAGAAGCAGAAGATAAAAATGAATCTGTTGTAAGCGCAACTCGAGATATTCCAAGTAAAACAGGAACAGATGTTGCAATTTCTTTATTTTCTTTTTTAAGTGATATATTCTCTTCTAAAAATTTTGCTTTTTCAACAACTTGATTAATCCCAAAAGAACTATCGCCAGGATCCTTAACTTTGACGCGAGAAAACATTTGACGTGTTATGATTTCAACATGCTTATCGTGGATAATAGCTCCCTGAGAAACATAAATAGTTTGAATTTCATTTAGAATATATCTTTTGGCTTGTTCTTCGCCTTTAATTTTAAACATTTCTTTTAGGTCTAAACTACCTTCGCAAAGCTGTTGCCCTATTTCAATATTTTGGTCTTTGGACACAAAAATTGCTGACTTGCGCGGTATTTTATATTCAATAATTCCTTCTTTTTCTTTTTTGTTTTTTACTGATTTGCTTTTACTTTTGCCTTTTACTTCAACACTTTTCTCAAGGCTCTCAACAACATCGTTAGGATTGTCTTTGATTTTAATCTTGATTATTTTATCTTCAGTTATATCAATGACCTTACCTGCCACACTAGAAATTTCAGCTTTTCCGCCAGGTATTCTGGCTTCAAAAACTTCTGTAACCCTTGGAAGTCCTTGCGTAATATCAGCTCCTCCCACAACCCCACCTGTATGAAATGTTCTAAGCGTTAATTGTGTTCCCGGTTCACCAATTGATTGAGCAGCTATAATTCCAACTGCTTTTCCCAATTCTACCAATTTATTTACGCCAAAGTCCCAACCATAACATTTTTGGCATATTCCTCGCACAGATTTACAGGTTAAAGGAGACCTAATCTTAACTTTTTCAATGCCAGAATCAATAATTTTTTCTGCAATAGCCCAATCAATGATCTCTCCTTTCTTTAGAATAACTTCTTGATGCTTTGAGGCTTTTTCAGTCGTTGCCGACTTTTTACTGCCTTTAATATCTTCCATAGAAGTTCTACCGAGAATTTTATAAAGGAAATTCTGGCCTATCTTGTCAGAATCTTCTCTAAAAATTTCAAAACCTTCTGTGTCATTACAATCTTTTTCCGAAACTATAACTTCATGAGAAACATCAACAAGTCGTCTCGTTAGATAGCCTGCCGTTGATGTTCTCAGGGCAGTATCAGCCGTTCCTTTACGTGCTCCGTGGGTAGAAATGAAATACTCTAATACATTAAATCCTTCTTTAAAAGAACTCTTGACAGGCAGTTCCATAATTTGACCCGAAGGATTTATAACCAAGCCTTTCATTCCTGCCATCTGAACTGGTTGAACCCAAGAGCCTCTTGCGCCAGAATCTATAATAGCAAAAACCGTACCTTCTTTTGGCAAAGCTTTTGGAACTAATTTTTCAATTTTTGATTTAGTTTTTGTCCAAACTTCAATAACTGTATTTGTTTTTTCTGCTTTTGAAAGTAATCCTTTTTTAAAATGGTCTTCAATTTCTATTATTTCTTTTTCAGCTGCTTTAATAATTTCTGGTTTTTCTTCAGGAACAACCAAATCATCCATTGCCCATGTCATTCCAGACAATGTAGCATTTTCAAACCCTAATGTTTTAATTTTATCTAAAGTCTTTTCAGCTACTTCTTGGTCATAACCGGCAATAATCTTGGCAACTATTTTTTCTATTTTCTTTGAGTTCATCGACGTATTTACGAAAGGATAGTCTTTTGGCAATGATTCGTTAAACAATATTCTACCAACAGAAGTTTCTATGACCTCCTCGAAACTATTCGATTTATCCAATGCCTTTTCAGATTTTTTCACAGAACTTTCTGTAGCCATAGGCTCATAATTCTCAATTCTAACTCTAATTAATTCTCTTAGGCCTATGGTCCCAAGCTCATGAGCTAAAATAGCTTCTTCAGAATTTGACATAAACCTTCCCGTTGAACTCTTGTCATCTGTTGGTTCTTCTATCTTTGTCATCCAATAACACCCCAGAACAATATCCTGCGTAGGTAGAGCAATTGGAGTTCCTGTTGTCGGCTTTAATAAATTAAGACTCGACAACATCAACTCTCTTGCCTCTTTTTGCGCTTCGCGACTCAATGGAAGATGAACTGCCATCTGGTCTCCGTCAAAATCAGCGTTAAATGCCTTGCAAGCCATTGGATGCAGTCTTATGGACTCACCTTCAATCAGAACAGGTTGGAATGCTTGGATACCTAAATGATGAAGAGTCGGGGCTCTGTTCAGCAAAACTAATTTATTTTTGACGACTTCTTCTAAAATTTCCCAAACTTCATCTGTCTGTTGTTCTATCAATTTCGAAGCTCCTCTGACATTATAGACCAATTCTCTGTCTAAGATTTTTTTAATAACAAAAGGTTTAAATAGCTCTAAAGCCATTTTTTTAGGAAGTCCACATTGGTGCAGTTTAAGATTTGGACCAACCACGATTACAGACCTGCCTGAATAATCAACTCTTTTTCCCAAAAGGTTCTGACGAAATCTCCCTTGTTTACCTTTCAAAATATCAGCTAATGATTTCAAGAATCTTCTTCCGCCTGTTGTTGCAGTCGTGAGAACTCCTTTCCGCATTCCATTATCAATCAAAGAATCAACTGCCTCTTGCAGCATTCTCTTCTCGTTTCTTATAATAACCTCGGGAGCGTCAATTTCTAAAAGGTATTTAAGGCGATTATTTCTGTTAATAACTCTTCTATAAAGGTCATTTAAGTCAGACGAAGCATAACGCCCTCCGTCTAATTGGACCATTGGCCTTAAATCAGGAGGTAAAATAGGCAATACCGTCAGAAACATCCATTCTGGCCTAACCCCTGCCTTAACCATTCCCTTAAAGGTTCTCAATCTTCTCCAAATTTTCTTTCTGTTTGTCAAAATTGCCTCATCTGCTTTTTTTCGTAGAATTTTAATTTCTTTTTTTAAATCAATCTCTTGGAAAATTTTCTGCAATACTTCTGCTCCAGTTCCAGCTTCAAAAATTTCTCCGTATTTTAAAGAAAGTTCATAGTATTCAATTTCAGAAATAATGTTGAAAACTTGAATACTTGAGATTTCCTCTTTGGCTTTTTCTTTTGCGATTTTCAAATCTTCTAATCCTGCTTGCAATTTTGTTTTTTCTTTCACGCTCATTTTATCAATATCTTTATAAACTGCTTTCTGTTCTTTGACTTTTCTTTTGTACTCTTTATCAATTTCTTCCAAGCTTTTTTCTTTCGCATCCTTATCAACTTTAGTAATAATATAATTTGCAAAATAGATTACCTTTTCTAATTGGTGCATTGGAATATCTAAAACCATTCCCATTCTTGAGGGAACTCCTCTCAGAAACCAAATATGCGAAACAGGACAAGCCAATTTTATATAACCCATCCTTTCTCTTCTGACCGAAGATTTTGTGACTTCAACTCCGCATCTATCGCAGATAACGCCTTTGTAACGAATTCTTTTATACTTTCCGCAATAACACTCATAATCTTTTGTAGGACCAAAAATCTTTTCGCAAAACAGCCCATCTTTTTCAGCTTTTTGGGTCCTATAATTAATTGTCTCAGGTTTAGTCACTTCGCCATAACTCCAACTTAAAATATCCTCTGGCGACGCAAGCTTTATTCTTATTGATTCTAAATCAGCAACACGCATATTATTGATTATTTATTATTGATCATTGATTAATGTCCCTCTCCCCGAGGTCAGTCCTCCACGACCACGTGGAGGTCTGACCTCTATAATGATCAATGATTAATTATTCGCTGTGCTTGGGTCTTTCTTTCACTTCAATACTCAATCCAAGCGATTTTAATTCTAAGACTAATAAATTAAACGAAGCAGGGATATTCGGACTTTTGATTTCTTCTCCTTTCAAAATTTCCTCGTAAGTCGTTGCCCTTCCAGCAACATCATCTGATTTTATAGTCAACATTTCTTGTAAACAATGAGCAGCGCCATATCCTTCTAATGCCCAGACTTCCATTTCTCCAAATCTCTGTCCTCCAAATTGCGCTTTACCTCCCAATGGCTGTTGCGTAATCAAAGAATATGGTCCAATTGATCTCATATGAATTTTATCCTGAACCATATGGATTAATTTAATCATATAAATATACCCAACCATAACTCTGTTAGCAAAAGGCAAACCTGTCCTTCCGTCATATAAAACCACTTTCCCATCTTCTGCAAAACCGGCTTTCTTTAATTCTTCTTTTATGTCTTCGCTAGTAGCTCCAGACATAGGTGGCGTAATCGCAGTATAATTCAACTTCTCTGCAGCCAATCCAAGGTGAGTTTCTAAAATCTGTCCTAGGTTCATTCTTGAAGAAACACCCAATGGATTTAAAATAATATCCACTGGAGTCCCATCTTCCAAAAACGGCATTTCTTCCATTGGAACAACCTTAGAAACAACTCCCTTATTTCCATGCCTACCTGATAGTTTATCTCCTGCTTGAACCTTTCTAACAACAGATATTTTAACTTCAATCCTTTTTATAACACCTTGTTCTAATTTGTGTCCGTTTTCTCTGGAAAAGACCTTCACTCCTGTTACTCGTCCCTTTTTTCCATGTTCCATTACCAAAGAAGTGTCTTTAATGTCTCTTGCTTTTTCTCCGAAAATAGCTTTCAACAATCTTTCTTCAGCCGTCAAACCAGCTTCTCCTTTTGGAGAAATTTTTCCAACCAATATATCGTTTGGCCCAACTTCGGCCCCAACTCTTATGACCCCTTCTTCGTCTAAATCTTTTAACTTTTCCTCTGAAACATTTGGTATGTCGCAAGTAGTAATTTCAGGCCCTAATTTTGTCTCCCTGACGTCACACCTAAAGCTTTCAATATGGATTGAAGTAAAATAATTATTCTGGACTAATCTTTCTGAAAGAATAATAGCATCTTCGAAATTCAATCCTTGCCAAGACATAAATGCCACAAAAACATTTCTGCCTAAAGCAAGTCTGCCTTTAGCTATTGCTCCGCCACTTGTCAAAATATCTCCTTCCTTAACATTCTGTCCTTTTTCAACTACAGGTTTTTGGTGAAAACAAGTATATTGGTTTGTTTTAAGAAAAGTTCTTAGGTTATAAGTTTTGGATTTATGTTTTTGGTTTTTTATTACTATATGTTCGGCATCAACTTCAGACACAACACCTTCTTCTGTACATATGATTTCTTGGCCAGAATCACGCGCAATTTTTTCTTCTATTCCAGAACAGACCAAAGGCGGCTGAGGATTAATCAAAGGAACAGCTTGTCTCTGCATATTTGAGCCCATGAGCGCTCTATTAGCATCATCGTTTTGCAAAAATGGTATCAAAGAAGTTCCAACAGAAAAACATTGTTCAGTGGAAACATCCATAAAATCTACCTTGTATTTATCAATTTCTCCTGGCTTGCCCTTTATTCGAGCTTCAACTTTTTTAGGAATAATTTTTCTTTTATCGTCAATTAATGTATCCCCCGGAGCAATGTTATGCCTTTCGTCTTCAAAAGCGCTCAGATATTCTATTTTACGAGTTACTTCGCCTTTTTCTACTTTAAAATAAGGCGTTTCGATAAATCCATATTGGTTAATTCTAAAAAAAGACGAGAAATGATTAACTAATCCTATATTCGGACCTTCTGGAGTCTGGATAGGACATATTCTTCCATAGTGAGAGGGCTGAACATCTCTTACTTCAAACCCTGCCCTTTCTCTTGTTAACCCTCCCGGTCCAGTGGCAGACAATCTCCTCTTATGCTCAAGTTCTGCCAACGGATTTTCGTTGTCCATAAACTGACATAATTGAGAAGAAGTGAAAAATTCTTTAACAACAGCCATTATAGGACGAGCATTAACTAATTGAACAGGAGTTAATGTATGAATATCTAATGTTGACATTTTGTCTTTTATAATTCTTTCTGTTCTCATAAATCCAACTCTAAATCTATTTTGTAAAAATTCAGCCAATGTTCTTACTCTACGATTGCCTAAATGGTCAATTTGATCAGGCTCAGCTTCAGGGTCATTGCTTAATCTTATAATCTCCCCTATAACTGCTTTAATGTCTTCGATTGTCAGAACTCTATCCTCTGGTTTAATTTCTTTGTTGTCTGGTTTTTTAATTTCTTCTAATCTTCTTCCCATTCTCCATCTACCAACTTTAGATAAATCATATCTGTCAAAACTGAAAAAAGTATTTTCAATTAATTCTTTGGCAGTTTCAGGACTAGCCAAGTCTCCTGGTCTTAATCGTTTATAAACTTCAACCAAGGCATCTCCTTGATTTTGAGCAATATCTTTTTTAAGAGTTTCCTCTATATAATCAATCTCTCCCTTGTTAACATCTTGGAAAAAACTTTTAATCTGTTCATTATTCTCAGCTCCAAAAGCTCTTAATAGCGTAGTTGCTGCTACTTTTCTCTTTCTGTCTATTTTTACCCCTATAAAACCAGTTGGGTCTGCCTCAAATTCAAGCCAAGCCCCACGATTAGGAATAATTTTTGCTCCAAAACAATCTTTTCCACGAACGGTTTGCTGGGTAAAGAAAATTCCCGGAGAACGAATAAGTTGCGAAATACCAACTCTTTCAACTCCATTTATAATAAAAGTTCCCCTTTCTGTCATCAAGGGGAAGTCTGTTAAGAAAATTTCCTGGTCTCTCGTTTCCTTTGTTTTAAGGTTAACCAACCTTGTTTTAACTCTTAGGGGAGCTTCAAAGGAATCATTATTTTCTTTTGCTTCAAGGTCGCTTTCATATCTAGGTTTACCAAATTTGTAATCCAAAAACCAGAGCTCAAGCTCTTTTCCAGAATAATCTCTAATAGGAGAAATTTCAGAAAATATTTCAGATAGTCCTTTCTCGCAAAGCCATTTCCAGCTGTCTTTTTGAAGGGTCAACAAATAAGGCAAAGGTAAAGAAATTTTTGACTTTGAAAAATCTTTTATCTTTATATTTTCCATAGATAATTTTTAAATTGCGAAATACAATTTTTGTCTAAAACTTTTATATCAAAAAGCATTTCGTAATTTAAAAATAAATAAAATAAATTACACGAACAAAAAACGCGTTTTGTTAGCGTTTTTAGATTGAGAAAATCGAGTATCTAATTTTAACTACAATAATAATATTATTTCTTTAGATTCCTTGAATTCTATAATTTAAGGAATAATCAGTTAAATAACACTAAATTCCCTTTTTGCAAAAACAGAACACCATTCAACACCTCTTGGGCGCAAAGAGAATTTAACGCAATTCAATTAACTGCACAGAAACATTTTAGATTCTATTTAGATCCTATTATTTTTTTGAAAATTTGTCAAGCTCTACTATTATCTTTTTCAAAAATCAACTCTTTATTCCTCTTCTGGCTGTAACTCTTCAGGAAGCTCTTCTTCGATAGGAATTTTAGGAGGCTCTTCTTCAAGAATATTTTCTAATGCTCCTCTTCCATTTCTTAGGTTTGCTAAAATAGTTTGAACTTCTGAATTATCTGGATTTAATTCAGCAACTTTTCTGAACTTTTCAATGGCCATAGAATTTTGGTCAAGCTTATCATAGGTAAGCCCTAAGAAATATAAAGCATTTGA
>CAYNRO010000002.1:0-4546 GCA_964399845.1 uncultured Candidatus Saccharibacteria bacterium
CCTCCTTTCTATCTAAATTGTTTTTTGTCCAAAAAAAATGTTAAGGAACTACCAAATATTCAATTTTATAATATTTAATATAATATGGTATTCCGGTTGGTAAAAAAATCAAGTGAATAACCAAACTTTGTCAGGCCTAGTATGCATACTAGGCCTGACTAAATCTGACAAAGTGCCAAAAGGAATAAAACAAAAGCCCGGATAAATTCGGGCTTTTGTTTTATTAAAATCTCGTCTATTTAGACCGAGTTCCAATAGATTATTTGAATCCTTTGTGAAACTTTCTAAATCCTTCTCTGGCTCCTTCTCCCATTCGTTCTCCCATCTCTCTATTCTCAAAACGATTCTGCATAAATTCTAATCGTTCATCGGCTTGCTCTTGATTAATTATTCCATTATCTACCATTGCCTGCATACGAGATTGCAAAGCTTCTTCTTTTGCTTCTCTCATTTTTGTTTGCATCTCTTCTAAACTAATCCCCTGCTCTTCGGCTATTTCTTGAACTGTTTTACCTTCTGCCCAAAAATCTTTCATTTCTTCTAAACTAATGCCTAGAAAATCTGCTTTTTTCTCAAACATTGTTTCCTGTTTTTGAGCAATATCTTCTGGCGACGGATTTCCAAAACCACCAAACATCCCATTGGCTGAAGCAATACCAGCACCAAGTACGACAAATGTTAAAGCAGGAATAATAGCGTAAAAAATATATTTTTTATCCATATTATGATTGTTATTGTTAGTTAATTATTTAATTACTTTCGACCTTTATTATTGATATTTCTCTGTAAAAATTAAAATAATAATTTACATTCTTGTACCTATTACTACAAAAAAGAATTAATTTTATTTCGTTTAATACCAAAAACCGCTCTGCAGAGCGGTTTCAATGTTAAAACCTTAAAATGCTAATTTCATTTATGTCGTTGTTCTCTTGGTATATTAAATTCATCGTTAGTTTTTCTAATTTTAAGAGCACTTACGCTATTCTCGTTTCTTTTTCCCAATACAACAACTTTGTCTCCTTCTTTTAAGTCTTCAGATTTATCAAAATAAGTGGCTGGACTAATAATAATAGTTAACATTTCGCCTTTGGCTGTTTCTAAAAAGAAACTATCTTTTGTTATATCGGAAACAATACCATGGTGAACGTCTGAAAGTTTTGGTGATCCAAAATCTTTATAAAATCTTCCCATCATAGGTAATTTTCCATCACCAGCCCTTAAGAAAAGTTCTGAATGGAGATGCGTTTTAGAAATCATAAAACTTCCCAAAAGAGTTAATATAATAATGCCTGCAATAGAATAAATAAGTGGTTTTCTGTATGCAAACGAAAAATGTTTAACAAATAATTCTAATATTATAATCAAAATTGCAGCTATTAAAATCAAAAGCCAAGGTAATGATTTAAAAAAGATAAAAATAGCTCCAAATCCAAATTTAGGTAAAAACCATACTCCGGTTACCTTTAGGCTAAAAATAATAAAACTTATTAGATACAAAGCAAAAAGAGCAAAAAACAAAACAATTAAAACTATTAAAATAAATTTTAAAACAAAATATATCTTAGGATGCATTTTAATCTGATTGTTTTCTATCTTGCGAGCAATTTCTTTGCTTATTGATGATTTTTTGAAAATATTATTCATATACGATTATCTAATTTTTGATAAATAGGTCTCATAATCTTTTTGCCTCTTTTTAACCTTATGCCAACGGTTGAGATTGGAATATGCAAGATACCTGCAATTTCCTTATAACTTAAGTCTTCAAAATAATAAAGTATAATAGGTTCACGATATTTCGGGTTTATTTTATTAAGACATTTATCAAGCATTTTACGAAGCTCTTTCTCGTTTACATCTTTATCAGCTTTTTCTTTAGAAGCATAATGCGGCAACAAGGCATCTATGTCAAAAAAAGACACTGGTTCTTTGCCTTTTTTCTTAATCAAATTAATAAATTCATTGTGAGCAATCCGATAAAGCCAAGCTGAAAATTTTCTTGATGCATCAAAACTTTGAATATTTGTATATGCCTTGATAAACACTTCTTGAACCAAATCTTCAATATCGTTGTGGTTAAAAAGAAATTTTTTAGCATAGCGCATCATTTTCGCTTCATATCTCTTTACTAATATGTTAAAGAAATTCGCTTTACCAGACTGAACCATTTGCGCTATATCCTCATCACTGAGTTGCTTTATTGATTTAGACATAAATATCTTCTACTATTTAATACAACAAAATTCTGTCTTTATTTCAATTTTTTAGTAAAAAAATTTAATATTTACCTTTTAGATATAATTGTCTTTTGTCTTCAGGAAATTTTTCAATTGCATATCTTAACATCGTACGAGGCATTTTTTTATAATATTTTTTTAAAAATTGTTCTTCTGCTTTCTGGTCACGCTTACCTACTTCTCGCAACATCCAACCAACTGCCTTATGGATCAAGTCTTGCTTGTCTTCTAAGAGCAAATAAGAGATTTTCAAAGTGTCTTCAAACTGATTATTTTTTATAAATTCAAATGTTGCGATAATTGCAATTCTTCTTTCCCATAAAATATTTGATTTTGCTAATCTGTATAAAACTGATTTATTTTTTTGTAATAGATGGTCGCCTAAAATTTTAGGCGTTGATAAATCAACCAAATCCCAATTATTAATATATTTTGTATTTTTTAGATAAAAATCAACTATTTTTTCTTTCTCTTCTTTGTCTGCCATTTTGTAATTATCTATTAATATCAACAAAGCAGTCAAACGTTCTTCGTGTATTTTACCTTGTAAAAGTTTTTGTAAAATCCTTAAATTCGTTCCTGAATATTTTTTAGCAATCTGACGTTGTTCTGGAACAGGAATACCTAAAAAAATATCTCCTTCTCCATACTCTCCTTGGCCTGTTTTGAAAAACCCAGCTAAAATTTTTGCTTTAGCTGGATCTTTCAATTTATATAAATCTTTTTTTATTTCATTCAAAATCATAAAAACTTCTAAACCTTCATTCCCCTTAATGCTTCTATGCGTTTCCCTATGGGCGGATGAGTCATAAATAGTTTGGAAACTTTTTTGCCCTTGAAAGGATTAGCGATATAAAGATGGGCTGTTGCCTTGTTAGCTATTTTTAGAGGCGTTTGGTCTTGAGATATTTTTTCTAAAGCTCTTGCCAAACCTTCTGGATAACGAGTCAACAGAGCTCCGCTCGCATCAGCTAAAAACTCTCTTTTGCGAGAAATAGACATTTGAATTAAAACACCTATCAACGGAGACAAAATTGCCAATACAATTCCAATTATTAACATTATTAGCCCCAATTTCCCGTCACTACGATTATTTCTGCTTCTGCCTCCGAAAAAGCTAAAACGCAAGAACCAATCTGATATTAAAGCAACAAGGCCAACCAAAACAACCACAACGGTTTGCAAAAGAATATCTCTATTACCAATATGGCTTAATTCATGGGCTAAAACGCCTTGCAATTCAGATCGGTCTAATTTTTCTAAAAGTCCTTTCGTAACAACGATAACCGCATGTTCTGGGTCACGACCAGTTGCAAAGGCATTGGGAGACATTTCATTGATAATATAAATTTTTGGCAAAGGCAAGCCAGCTGTAATGCAAAGATTTTCGACTAATCTGTAAAGTTCTAAATTCTCTGCTTTATTAATTTCTTTAGCCTGACTCATTCGTAGAACAATCTTGTCTGAATACCAATAAGAAGTAAAACTCATCAACGAACTGAAGATGACAGCTATAACCAAAATAATTGGACTATTAAACTGATAAGAAAAAATCCAACCAAGTCCAATAATAAAAAGCAGGAAAAACCCGATTAAAAGCCAAGTCTTCCTGATATTTTTATCTTTGTGAGTGTAAAGAGTCGCCATTTGAATTGCCTAAAAACTCACCTTAACTGGTTCGCGTTCAGCTTGTTCTTCGGTCTCAAAAAAATCTTTTTTCTTAAAGCCCAACATGTTCGCGACTAAATTTTCAGGGAATTTCTCAATCTTGATATTGAAATCTCTGACATTTCCGTTATAGAAACGACGTGATGCTTGAATTTTGTTTTCGGTATCGCTTAATTCTTTTTGTAGCTCCAAGAAATTCTGATTTGCTTTTAAATCAGGGTAATTTTCTGCTACAGCAAACAATGATTTTAACGCTCCTGTTAACATATTTTCTGTTTGCACTTTTTCTTCTGTATTTTGAGCTCCCATTGCAGCAGTTCTAGCCTGAGTTACTTTTTCAAAAAGCTCTCGCTCGTGTTGGGCGTAGCCTTTAACTGTTTCAACTAAATTAGGAATTAAATTATAACGCCTTTTTAATTGAACATCTATGTCTGACCAAGCTTCATTTGTTCTGTTTTTTAATTTGATTAAGCCGTTGTAGATAGCTATTAGCCAGAACACGATAACAGCTACTACTGCAACGACGATCCATAAAGTTATGCTCATTTTTTAATAACCCATATCCCCTGCTAAAATTTTTACCAGACAAAGCAAGTAAAAATTTGAACAAGAAACTCAGGCAAAATTAGTTGGTATGT
>CAYNRO010000002.1:4646-8662 GCA_964399845.1 uncultured Candidatus Saccharibacteria bacterium
AAACTCAGGCAAAATTAGTTGGTATGTATGTTATTTTATTATAATATCTTTACTATTTTTTCGCGAGAGGTAAAGCCGGACACAATTTTAATTTCTGATTGAGATTTTTTAAAATAATCAGCCAATGCCTTAATTATGGCTCGATTTGCCATTCCTTTGACGGGCGGTTCTCTGACAGAAACAATAAAATGATTTTCATCAGTCTTCTCGATGTTTTCTTTTTTAGCGCTTGGTTTTGCTTTAACAAAAATTTCCATCTTTTTAGTCTTTCGTGATTTTAATAGTTTCAATAACAACATTTTCAATCGGGCGATCAGGGCCTTCGGTTGCAACTTCCTCAATATTGTTAACAATATCTATTCCCTCTATCACATTTCCGAAAACAGTGTGTTTTGTATCAAGAAAATTATTGTCATTAGTGTTAATAAAAAACTGACTACCATTCGTATTTGGACCTGCGTTTGCCATTGCAATCGATCCAACTACATTTTTGTTGTTTGAATGAATTTCATCTTCAAAAGCATAATCGGGTCCGCCTGTCCCCCATCTATCTTTCATAGAATCCTCTTTGCTCAAAGGATCTCCGGCTTGAATCATAAACCCCTTAATTACTCTGTGAAATTTTACACCGTCGTAAAATCCAGATTCAGATAATTTTACAAAATTTTCAACTGTTTTTGGCGCGTCAGACGAAAGCAGTTTAATTTTAATTTCGCCAAGACTCGTTTGTATTATTGCTGTCATATTATTGTTAGGTAAAATTGTTTCGTCGTTATTTTTCTCCTCTTGTTTCTGTTCTTCTACTGGTTCTTTCTCCTCTTTTTGAAAAATAAAGAAATAACTACCTAGAATTAAAGTTATTAATGCGACCAAGACTATTAAAGAAATCTGTATTTTATTCATATATTTTTTGTTATTACGCTTTGTTTTAGTTATGCTTAAAACAATATAAACACGATTCAATGTTATTGACAAGCTACTGTTATTAAAATATAGTATAACACAGATAATTTAGTAATCAACGGCCTGCGATTTCAATTTTGCAGGCTTTCACTTATTACAAATTCTTAAAACTCTAAAACGCATCATATTCTATAAATCAATGTAGGGGGTTGACAAACAGTCTTGAATCAAGGTAAAATATAATTGTCCTAGTAAAACGAGTGATTACTCCATACTTCGCTATTGTGATTTGTGGGGAGGAAAGTCCGAACACTCACTCCTTGTTTTTAACAAGGGTTAAAAAGGTAGAGGGTAATACCCTTCGGTCGCAAGGCCAGAGGTGCGAACAGAGACGCAATAGACCGAAAGGTCTAATAACCCTTTGTATATTTTAGATTGATTTCAGTAATTTTTGTTTTCAAAAATACAGAATTTTAAAATATGTATGGGGTCAGTCCTGCAGCAATGCAGGGGTGAAACGGCTAAATCCTTATCAGGGTGCAAGAACAAAGCAAAAGTTTGGGAATACGACTTGAACTTTTGCAAAAGTAGTTCGCTTAGATAGATAATCACTACAACTAATTTTAGTTGGACAAAATTCGGCTTACAGTTTTGCTAGGACAACTAAAAAACTCGATTAAATCGAGTTTTTTAGTTAAACCTTTTTAAAAAATGACGACAACTAATTGTTAGAAAAGTTTTTGGGCGCTTTTCTCAGCATCAAGAGCTTCGTTAACTAATTTATCTGCTTCTGTGTTTCTTGCGCGCAAAATTGATTTAAACTTTATGGTTCCAAAATCAAATTTTAAATTCCAAACTTCCAGAAACAATGGCTGAATTTTTTCATCTAAAACCTTATATTTGCCGTTTAATTGCTTTACTAAGAATTCAGAATCAGACCTCAGCTCTACTTCCGAACTCTTGGCTAATTTTTTACCAAAAGTTGCTTTAAATTTCTTTAAAGCAATAATCACCGCCATATACTCTGCCTGATTATTTGTTAAATGGTCTCCCAGATATTCAAAATATTTTTTAATAATTTGGTTTTTCTCATTACAAAAAACAACACCAGCTGCCGAAGGACCTGGATTTCCACGCGAACCGCCATCTGTATAGATAATTATTTTTTTCATAATATTTTTCTTTTAGAAAAACCTTTGTTAATTTACAAAGATTTTTAAATTTTTAACTTTTAGCTGAAATAATCATTAAGACATTTTTTAAACTCTTCGAGGTATTCATTTTTTACATTAAAACCAGCAGCAACAGGATGTCCACCAAAAGTGATAAGATTTTTTGAGCAATTTTTCATAGCATCAACGACATTAAGGTCGTGCGGAGACCTAACGCTACCTTTGCTTTCTGTTTCGCTTTTTTTAAACAAAAAAACAGGCTTTCTTTCTTCTCTAACAATTGTTGAGGCAACGATTCCAAGCAGGATTAAGTCCCAATTAGGATCACCCTCAAAAACAATAGAACTAAAGGGGTTTTCAGCTATTCTACTTCTAACTTCTTCTATTATCCCTCCTATCATTGCTCTTTTTTTGATATTTTCTTTAACCAGTTCATTTGTTAGTTTCTCTGCCTCCTTTATATTCGAACAAATTAGAAGACGATAAGGAACAGGAAGGTTGTTTTTAAAATCCCGAATATTCAAAAGAGAATTAAGTTTACAAACGCGTTCGAATAAAGGCAAAGATTTAAAATTCTCTAAACCAAATAAAGCTTGAATTCCAGGACGCCAGCTTGTTTCTAAATACCCCAATCCCTCTTCAACCATTTTTTTATTTTCATCTATTAATGGCATCATATCAGCAATAGTTGCCATTGCGGTTAATTCTAAAAAATTTCTTTTCAAGTTTTCAGACATTTTATCTCCTAAAAGAACTTTTGACAACCTATAAATAATACCTATATTAGCAAAAACTTTAAAAGGATAATCATCTCCTTCTTGTTTGGGATCTACAACAATTGACGCTGCCGGCACTTTATCTAAAATTTCGTGATGGTCAATTACTATAACTTCAAAGCCCAACTTGTTTGCTTCTTCTATTTCCTTAAAGTTTGATATCCCACAATCCATAGATATAAACAGAGCAGGTGCATATTTTTTCAAATTACTTAAAGCTTTTGTATTTATTCCATAACCCTCTTCCCTATCAGGAAAATAGACCGCTGTAACCTCGCCGCCTAAATTTTCTATTGTCTCTTTCAAAACAATGACAGAAGTAGCTCCATCTAAATCAGAATCCCCAAAAAGAATTATTTTTTCTTTGAGTTCTATTGCTTTTAAAATTCTGTTGGCTGTTTTTTTTAAATTTTTAATTTCCATAATTATTTTAATTGTTTTTCTAAAGCCTTTATCCCTGGTAATTTTTCCCCACTTAAAAATTTTAACATTGCTCCGCCACCAGTAGAAATATAATCAAACTTTTTCCTTAATCCAAATTTAGATAAAGCGAAAATAGTTTGTCCACCACCTGCAATTTTAAACGCTTTTGAGTTTTTAGCAATTTCTTTAGCAATGTTTTTGGTACCATTTTCAAATAAAGGATTTTCAAAAAGCCCCAGAGGGCCGGCCCAAACAATTGCTTTAGCTTCTCTAATTATATCCGAAAAAATTTTAATCGTGGCACTTCCTATGTCTAAAATTAATTCTCCTTTCTTGACTTTTCCAAGCGCTGTTTCTCTAATATATATATCACCTTTTTTATCTGGAGACACTATGGCGTCCATTGGGAGGTGAAGCTTGATAGAAGTTAAGTCAATTTCATTTATTTCTTTTATAATCTGAGCTGAAGGTAAATGAGTTTTATCGCAAAGACCCTTCACAGATAAAATAGAATTAGCTATTTTGCCTCCTATAAGTAAGTTATCAGCTATGTCTAAAAAAATTTTTATAAAACCACCTTTGTCCGCAATCTTGGCACCCCCAATAATCACAACCAAGGGTTTTAAGGAATTTTTTGAAACTTTTGAAAGCGCTTTGACTTCTTTCTCAAACAATAATCCAGCAAAAGAAGGTAAATAGTTTGGAATTCCAACTATTGAAGCGTGTTGTCTATGCGAAACAC
>CAYNRO010000002.1:8762-27813 GCA_964399845.1 uncultured Candidatus Saccharibacteria bacterium
GAAGGTAAATAGTTTGGAATTCCAACTATTGAAGCGTGTTGTCTATGCGAAACACTAAAAGCATCGTTGACATAAATTTCAGCTATGCTAGATAATTTTTTAGCAAAAATATTATCGTTCTGCTTCTCTTCTTTGTGAAACCTTAAATTTTCCAAAAAGAGAATTTCACCTGTTTTCATTTTCTTAGATTCTTCTTCAACATTTTTGCCAATACAATCATTTAAGAATTTTATTTTGCTATATTTGGCTGCACCATTTTGAGGCAATTTATTATTACGAGCATCTTTGTTTAACAATTCTTTCAATTTCAAATAAATAGGCATTAAGCTAAAATTTTCTAACCTTTTATTTTTATATTTTTCTGAAATTTTTAGGGAACTATTTTTAGTCTTTAATTTCTGCGGGTTGCCAAAATGACTAATTAAAATTATTTTATTTTTATTCTTAAGCAAATATTTAATGGTTGGAATTGTTTGCTTAATCCTAAAACTATCTACAACGTTTTGCTTTTCGTCTAACGGAACATTGAAATCACATCTCAGCAAAACTCTTTTATTTTTAATATTTGACCCTTTTATATTTTTAAGCATTTTTTTCTTCTTCTTTAAATTTATTCAAAGTTTTTTCTAAGGTTTCTTTCAAATCTTCCAAGTTTACTGGTTTTCTTGTTCTTGTCTTTACAACAGAAACATTGCTTGATTCTTTAAAAGAAATCGGTTTTTTCTGCATTGCTCGTTCCAGGGAAACAGGTTCTTGCTTTTTATCCAAAGAAATAGATTCTGCCTTGCTATCTTCTGCTTTATTATCTTCTGCTTTATTATCTTCTGCTTGGTTATTTTCTGCTTGGTTATTTTCTGCTTGGTTATTTTCTGCTTGTGCTGTTCCTGTCCGAATTTTCTTTAAGCAAGATTTACAATAAACAGGTCTTTTCCCGTCAGGCAAAAATGTTGTTTTTGTCGACTTTCCGCATTCAGAGCAAACCGCATCGTATAAAACAGGAATTTTTTTAGCCTCAATCTCTGAATTTTCTTGTTTCAAAAGACCAGTCCATTTTACAATTCTTTCTTCAACCTTTTCTCGTGAGGTAGCATATCTTTCCCGAGATGCTTTTATAATTTTTTCCCTGTTTGAGCCTGCAAGCAAATCAGGAAAAGGAATCAAAGTGCGAGCAGAAAAAGGCTTTCCAGCTATCCCATCAATCATTAACTTTAAATAAATATCATACTTTGCTAAATTCACAAGATCGTTTGCCATAAATTGAGGAGAAAATTCTTTTTCTAAAAATTCAGCGTCATCTGCACCAACCCTAAACGAAACCATAGTTCCAACATTTCCGAATACAGCGTCTCTAACTTCGTCATCCATTTGAGAAATATACTGATGAGCTAAAATTAAATCTAATCTATATTTTCTGGCCTCAGATAAAATATTCGCAAAAGATTCTGTTGCAAAATTTTGGAATTCATCAACATATAGAAAAAAGTCCTGCCTATCCTGTTCCGGGGTATCAACTCTTGACATAGCTGCCAATTGTATTTTGGTAATCAAAAGAGCTCCTAACAACATTGAGTTATCTTCCCCAATCCGTCCTTTTGATAAATTTAAAATTAAAATCTTTTTTTGGTCCATTATGTCTCTCATATTAATAGTAGATTTTACTTGCCCTATAATATTTCTTATCAATGGAGCTGAAACAAACTGACCAACTTTATTCTGAATAGCTGCTGTTGCTTCGGTTTCATATCTCTGATTATAATTAGCAAATTCATTAATCCAAAATGACTTAATCACAGGATCTGTAACTTTTTCAACTATTTGTTTACGAAATTCCGCGTCTGACAACATTCGATTTACTCCCAAAAGAGTAGATCCGGGATATTCTAAAAGAGCCAAAATAGTATTATTTAAAATATATTCCATTCGCGCTGACCAAACATCAGGCCATATTTTTTTGAAAACCCCCATTAGCCCGCCTGCCACAAGATGACGGTGCTCAAGATCAACTTGCTCCATAACATTAAAAGCCATTGGATAGTCTAAATCAGCTGGATTGAAATAGATAACATCATTAACTCTATTTGATGGTATAAAATTCAATAATGCTTCGGCAACTTCTCCATGAGGGTCAACAAAACCAACTCCTTTGCCATCTCGAATGTCTTGAATAACCATATTTTGAAGCATTGCTGTTTTGCCCATTCCTGTTTTTCCAACAACATAAAAATGCCGACGCCTATCGTCGATCTTAATACCAAATTTTTTTAAATCATTCCTATAGGTTGTTTCTGCAAAAAAATTTATTTCATCCATGGATTAAATCTCGATTATTAAAATTTTATCGGAAATTACAATTCTTCTGTAGGCAAACCCGCTGGTGGCTCGCCTTTTTTCGCTTCAATGCGGGAAACAGAAGGAGCTGGAGCTGCTCCTTGCCCTGAAAAATGAAACAATGTAGCCAATTCTTCGCTATTAAGGATAAAAGTTCCACCCGGCCTCGGAAAATAAAGGTTTACTCTTGATTTATATTTTCTAAACATAGATCTTTTCCTTAGATAAAGCCTCCTTTTTCTGAAAAGATTTATTGGTAAAAATAAATTCCTGTTAACCCTAGTCATGGAAGGATCTCCAACAGGTCTTAGTCCGTTTAAATTACGAGTAGTGAAAGAATTGAAAAAACCAAAACCAAGCTTAAAATTAGGCGTATAGAAAACGCTTTTCTTTCCAAGATAAATAAATCTAACATTTGTGATAAAGCCCATTTTAGAAATTTTTTCTTCTACTCCTGCCACTATATCCCTTTCCCCAGGCGTAAGTTTCATTTCGACAGGAATGGGGCTTTCTTCTTCTTTTTTAACTTCTCCGGGTGTATTGCCACTAACCAGTACGTCAAGAGCATCTGAAATTATTGATTTTTGAGGAGCAGGCTTTTTCGTTCTCCTTGCTAATTCGTCTCTTACTTTTTTCCCTTCTTTTATCCAATCATCTGTTTTTTCGGGGCTGGCCGTAATCTGAACCCAAAGTTGTTCTCCTGTTTTTATTTTTGACATTGCCTCTAAAAGCACTGACAACGGGTCAATTCTTTTCTCTTCTTTTGCTTCTCTTTCTGTTTCAAATTTCTTATATGTTTTAATTGGATAAGCGTCTGCCTTGAGAAGTTGATAGTCACATCCCCAAAGATCCCAATCTTTGTTTGGAATATCTGAAGGAACATGTTTCGTATAGTCATCTGCTATTGAAATTTCCGCTTCTGGATATTGAGCATAAACAAGCGACTCGATTGGATCTTTTTTCTCTTTCGGGACCCTAATGAAAAAATGAATATTTCCTCCGATAGAAGCAATTTCAAGAGAACAAGAAAGTTGCAATGTTCCAGTAATCCATTTTTTCCATAAACTTATTGGCTCAAAAAATACCTGATAAATGCCTTCTAATACTGTTTCCATTGCTCTAATTGGTTTTAAAATTTCTTTGGGCATTTTAACTTCCAATAGAATCATTGTTTGTTTTCCAAGCCAAACATCAAGCCCTCTCCACCACAGCCAAAGAAAAGAAAAAAACTTCCACAAAATGAAGGGAAGCGGCAACCACCACCAAGATACAATAAAACTCCAAACAGGAGAAAGTATTTCGGAAAAAATAGGACCTAAAAAATTATACAAGTCCAAAATTTGAGGAGGAAAAAAATCAGACATATGTCAGTTAACAGTGTTTAAATGTTAAAATGTTAAAATGCTTAAATACTTAAATGTTTAAACGATTTACGCTTCTCTAACCGTATATCTCCCTTTTGAATCTTTTGAAAAATATTTCTGATTTTGTAAATTCAAAAAGATCGTGTTGTCTTTTACAATTCGTTGTTTTGAAACCTTTTTTAAAACTTCTTGTTTTTTTAAAGGGTTTTTTGATTCCTTTAAGATTTTTAAAATTACGTCTTTGACGGTTCCAATTCCATATCCCCATTCCTCTAATGCGTAGATGCCTCTGCCAACTAAAACAAAGCGACTGTCTTTGATTAATTCGTTATGAATTGTAGCTATGTGTGTTTCTTTTTTTGGCAAAAATGAAGAATCTCTCATAAAATCAGCTATTTGACTAAAATGCAAAGGCTTGTTATTTCTTTGTAAAACCAAATAAGCTCTGTCTTTTGCTCCATGGGGATTAATCTCTATCCAATTTTTTAAACCGAATTTATTTTCAGAGTTTTTTTGAATTTCTTTTGAAATTTCAAAATAGGAATTAAAAATGTCTTGATTTATTTTTTTATTAGAGATTTTAGAAATTTCTGATTTTTGAACCCTAAAAAGCTCTTCCAGCGAAAGAAGTGTTTTTTTTGATTCAAGTTTTTTAATAGTTGATTTTGCTATTTTTTTAGCAATATTCGCAGATTCTTTTTTTCTACTCCATAAAGGATAAAAATCTTTATTCTCTTGAAGCTTTTCAAAATCATCTGAAATTTTTAATAGAAAGAAAATATTATTTTGAAATTTTTTCCCACCCAAAAAACTGAGAAGCATATCTTCCCTCCTTATATCTCCAAAAGATTTTAGAACATCGTCAAAATGTTTGAAAACTTGTTTGTATTTTTTTGTATTTGCACTAATTTTAGAAAATCCTTCTTTTTCTATCTGGCGAACACGCTCGCGCGTAATGCCATAATCTTTCCCAACCGCTTCTAATGTTTTTCTTTTTCCATCCTTCAGGCCAAAGCGCTTTTCGATAACATCAATGCCTCTTTCTGGGATATTTTCTAAAAGTTTTGAGCAAATTTTTGGGTAATTGAATTTCATATTAAATCCTTGAGTTATACTAATATTTAAACATTTTTGAAGACCATTGTCAATTCCAATGTGTGGATAATTATCTATTTCTTGCGCTGCCTGTCTTTTCTATTAAACCAGGTCAACAGAATAGAGCCTGCCAAGAAAAACGAAGAGTAAGTTCCTGCAATAATACCCAAAGACAAAGCTAATGCAAAATATTTAAGAGTTTCTCCTCCTAAAATAAAAATTGCCGAAACAACGAATAAAGTGGTGAGAGAGGTATTAATTTGACGCGCCAAGGTCTGATTTAAGCTTTTATCAATTACATCTTCAAATGCCCCACCTCCTGTTAAAAGATTTTCCCTTATTCTGTCAAAAACCACTACTGTGTTATTAACGGAATATCCTAAAATAGCAAGAAAAGCTGTTATCACGGGGATAGTAATTTCTATATCATAAATTTTTCCTAAAACAGAGAAAATCCCCAAAGGAATAAGAATATCATGGAAAAGCGCCAAAATACTCACTATGCCATATTGCCATGACCTCAAAGGTCTTTGAACTTTTCTAAAAGCAAAAGCAATATACAAAACTATTGAAAGCAAGACAAGGATTGCAACAATCTTTGTTTTGTCTTTAAGCTCTTTACCGATTGTAGGCCCAATTGATTCGAAGCGCTTTTCTTCTATGCCTGTTGCGTCTTGTTTCTGAAGATTTTCTAAAATCTGCTGATGTATTTCTTCGTCAACATCCTTAAATTTCAAGATAATTCCGTTATTGTCGGTCGGCTGAACAGTGACAGTGCCCAATTCAATCTCTTTTAAGTTGTCTAATATTTCCTGATTTGACGGTCTATCTCCTTGATATGTTATTTCTAAAATACTTCCACCAGTAAAATCAATTCCAAGATTAAATCCAAAAACAACAAAAGAAGCAATGCTGGCCAATATCAGTGTGGCGGAGAAAATAAAATAAATTTTTCTATATCTTGTAAAAGAAATCATTGTTAAAATGTTTAAATATTTAAATGTTTAGCGCCAGAGCCATTTCCAGTTTTCAAACCTTGTGCCTACAAAAATTATTAAGAAACTCCTTGTAATTAAAATTGCCGACAACATACTAAATGAAATTCCAATCATCAGGGTTAATGCAAACCCTTTAATAAAACTTGTCCCAAACAAAAATAAAATTAAAGCGACTACAAACGTAGTAATATTCCCATCTCTAATAGAAGGCCAGCTTCTTTTAAATCCTTCCTTGAGGGCTATGGCAAAACTTTCTCTTTTCCTTAGTTCTTCTCTCATTCTGGAAAAAATTAAAACATTGGCGTCAACTGCCATTCCAATCGATAGAATAATCCCTCCAACTCCTGCTAAGGTCAATGTAATTGGAATTAACTTCACTAAACTCAGAACAAAAGCCAGATATATTAATAAAGCAATAGATGCTAAAATCCCAGGCAATCTGTAAAAAATTATTAAAAATAGAATTATTGCCAAAAACCCAAACATACCTGCCATTAAGCTTGTGTTCAAGGAATGCTCTCCTAATGTCGCTCCAACTGATTGCTGGGAAATTAATTCCACTGGTACAGGCAAAGCTCCTGCGTTAAGGTTTCTAACAAGTTCTTTGGCTTCCTCTCCTGTAAAACTGCCTGTGATTTGAGCTTTTCCGCCTGAAATCTTGTCTTGGACAACCGGGGTAGAGATAGGAACATTGTCAATATAAATTGCCAATATTTTCCCGACATTGTTTGCAGTAAGTTCTTCGAAAATTTTTGAACCTTCTTTATTAAATTGCAAAGAAATTAATGGTTCGCTTGTAGTCTGGCTAAAATTTAACTTTGCCCCATCCAAATATTGGCCTGTCAAAATAGTTGATTTAAAATAAGGGTCTTCAAAAGCTAATTGCCAATTTTCAATTTCTTGCATCTCTTCAAAACTTTTGCCTTCAACTTCTTTTTGCTTATCAAGAATTTTTTGGGTTTCGTCTTGTTCTTTTTGTTCTCTAAATTCCAAAAAAGGAGTTTCTCCAATCATTTTAACAGCTTGAGCAGGGTCTTTTATGCCCGCTAATTCAATTATAAGCCTGTATGAATCTCCAGATCCTTGAACTTGAATGACTGGCTCTTCTACTCCAAAAAAATTAACGCGCCTTTCGATAACATCCTTTAGTCCTTGCATGGCCGAATGGTGACTCTCTTTGTCAATATTAGACAGATCAGCTTGATAAACAAGATGAACTCCTCCCTGTAAATCTAATCCTAATTTAAAAGGAACCTCCCAAAAATGAGGAATTTGTAAGCTCAATTTTGCGTTTACAAAATCAGCGCCCTGATTAAAATATTTTGGGGAACTCAAATTTCCCGCTAAAAAAGCGAAAATTAGAATAAAAAATAGAATTATATAAACTTTTTTCTTTTTCATTATTCAAAAACGAAACAAGCGAAGACAACGAGAAACATTGAATGATTTCTTACTTTAGCACAAATTTTCCTAAACGAGAAGAGCAGATATAATTCCTGTTAAAAATATTCCATCAAAAACCCCTGCTCCTCCGATTGAGATTAAACCAGAATTTATCTTTCTGGCTTTTCTTAAATTTAAAATATCGCCTCCGATTAAAATTCCTAAAACTCCAGAAATAAAAGCGCAGGGCGCTGCAAAGCTTGGAGCTAAGATTATAGCAAAAAGCACTGCGAAAAGAGGAGGAATAAAAGCATTAATCACGATTCCTTTACCCGCAACAGGTTTTGCTAAAATTTTAGAAACGATAATCATCAAAAAAATAGCAATGAGGACTGGTTGCAAAGGAACTTTGGTTAAAAAATAAAGAGAAATCAAAATTGGAATGATAGCTCCTCCTAAATTAATTGCTACCATTGATACTTTGGGTTCGCGTTTTTTAAATAAGCCAAAAAAATATGACTTACTAACATATGTAAGCTCTTTCTTTGTTAAAGGAATATTCACAACAGAACCTAAAAGTATTAAAGCCAGAATTAGAATAGTGGCATTGGCGGAAAAACCTAAATTTTCAAAACCAAAAGTAGCTAATTTTAAAAAAGCCAGCACACAAAGAACAGGCAAGAATAAAATAAAAAGGATAAAGATTAAAATAGCAACCGGAATTGAAATCATAAACTTAGTTGAATTCTTAGCCGTATTTTGGCCAGCAACATTTTTTGTACTTTTTGCCAGAGCCACAGGGACAAGGATCGTTTCGTCCTACTTTGTGATGTTTAGCAAGGGGTGGATTATTCGCACTGGTTCCTTTCTCGACTGCGTTTTCATTTTGATACGTAGACATTGGTTTTTGTGGTCTATCCCCTTCTCCTTGCAAACCTTTATTTTCAGGTGCGTTGTATTTAATTTCTGCCTTAAAAACAGCGTTCGCAATAGTATTCTCGATAGATTTAAGAAACTCCTGAAACATTTTATGGCCCTCTCTTTTATACTCAACCAAAGGATCCTGCTGACCATAGGCTCTTAGACGAACAGAATCTCTCAAACGATCCATATCTTCCAAATGCTCAACCCAAAAAGAATCTAAAACCCTTAGGCAAACAATCTTTTCAACTTGTCGCATATTTTTATATCCAACTTCTTTTTCTTTCTTCTCATAATCAGATTCTGTATAGCCTGTCTTTTTAATTATTTCTAAGATATAAGAACGCAAAGTATCTTGTGTCTGCTCATTTTCTGTCTCGTTTGACAGATTGTTATCTTGAATGGTGTTATTTGCTTTAATTAATATTTCTTTTCTTTTTCTATAGAAAACTTCTCTGTGCTTATTCATCACATCGTCGTATTCTAAAATATGTTTCCTCAGATCAAAGTTCATTCCTTCAATTTTTGTTTGCGCAGATTCAATTGCTTTTGAAATTATGCCTGCCTCAATTGGTTGGTCTTCGGGAATTTTGAGCGTTTCCATTAAAGATTTTATTCTGTCTCCTCCGAAAACTCTTATCAAATCATCTTCCAGGGAAACAAAAAATTGAGAAGAGCCTGGGTCTCCCTGCCTGCCGGCTCTGCCTCTAAGCTGATTATCAATTCTCCTGGCCTCATGTCGTTCAGTTCCGATGATATGCAATCCTCCCAGTTCAACAACTTTTTTTTGTTCATTTTCGCTTAAAGGATTACCGCCTAAGATTATATCAACTCCGCGCCCTGCCATATTCGTGGCTATGGTTACTGCTCCTACCTTACCTGCCTGAGCGATTATTTCTCCTTCTTTCTGGTGATTTTTGGCATTCAAAATTTTATGCTCAACGCCTTCTCTATCAAGTAATTTTCCTAAATATTCATTTTTTTCAATTGAGGTTGTGCCAACTAAAACTGGTTGTCCTTTTTCATTCATCTCTTTTATTTCTCTGGTAAGCGCTTCGAATTTGCCTTGTAACGTTTTGTAAATCCTATCTGGCAATTGCTTTCTTATTAATGGTTTGTTGGTTGGAACAATTTTGACTTCCAAATGATAAACCTTATCAAACTCTTCGGCCGAAGTGGTTGCTGTGCCAGTCATACCAGATAATTTCTGATACATTCTAAAATAATTCTGAAAAGTAATACTGGCTAAAGTTTTTGATTCTTTCTGAACCTCTATTTCTTCTTTTGCTTCAACTGCTTGGTGGATTCCTCCTGACCATCTTCTCCCTGGCATTAATCTTCCGGTAAATTCATCAACAATTATAATTTGATTATTTTTAACAATATAGTCTTTATCTTTTTTAAATAAACTTTTTGCCTTTAGGGCTGCCTCTAATTGGTGTGTAGCAGAAATGTTATTATCAGCCCAAGGGTCATAGCCTAAAATTTTAACAATTCTATCTTGTCCTGCTATTGTAAAAATCGCTGCCTTCACTTTTTCGTCAATTTCGTAATCCTGAATTTCTTTTAGCTGGTCAACTACTTTTGCAAAACGATAATATTTCTCAGTAGATTCATCTTCGGGAGCTGAAATAATTAAAGGCGTCCTAGCTTCATCAATCAGGATGGAATCTACTTCATCTATAATCGCATAATGGAAACTTCTTTGGACTTCGTCTTTTAAATCGTAGGCCATATTGTTTCTCAAATAATCAAACCCAAATTCATTATTAGTTCCATAGGTAATATCGGCTTGATAGGCTTCTTTGCGCAAAACTGGTTTTAAATAATCTTCAACGATTTTGAAACTTCCTAATGTATCCCTGATATCATCTTTTTCCTCTGTGGGTTTTTTATAATCAGGGTCATATAAAAACGCTTGTTCGTGATTTATGCATCCCACAGAGACTCCAAGCATATTATAAATCTGACCCATCCAAACAGCATCTCTTCTTGCTAAATAATCGTTGACTGTAATTAAATGAGCGCCCTTGCCTTGAAGAGCATTCAAATACAATGGCAGAGTTGCAGAAAGCGTCTTACCTTCACCGGTTTTCATTTCGCTTACCTTGCCTTCGTACAAAATAATTCCGCAAATTAATTGAACATCAAAATGCCTTTGTTTTAAAGTTCTTTTTGCTGATTCTCTTACCAAAGCAAAAGCTTCTGGAAGAATTGTTTCCAGGTTCTCTTTCTCCTTGAGTCTTGCCTTAAATTCAAAAGTTTTCTCTTTTAATTGCTGGTCAGAAAATTTTTCGAACTCAGGCTCAAAAGAATTTATTTCCTCAACTATTGGTTCAAGTTTTTTGAAATATTTTTCTTCTGGATTTTGAAAAATTTTATTGAGAAATGACATAATTCCATTGCTTTTAACAAATGGCAAATAATGAGGAATGAATAATCACTGGTCAATGATAACTAATAAATGATTAATAATCAATGGTCAGAAATCAACAATTATTTCTTTTTCTTAAATCTCGCTGAAGAGGAAAAACGAAATAATTCTTTAAGCTTTTTGACTTTTCTCCCTTTTATCGCTTTATTTTTTTCTTTGTATTGTTTTATAGCTCTTTGCAATTGATTTTTAACTTCGACAATTGCCACCCTTAGGTCATCTTGAGTAGATTCTGCTCTTATTGTCCCTTTAGGCAAACGGATCTGCACTTCTGCCCGAAAAACTTTTCCTTTCGAGTGATGACTCGTTGTTTTTTCAATTTCTACCCAAACTACTGTGCGAGATTTCATTTTTCTAAAAATTTTGTCCAAATATTTTTCCTCTTTTAAGATATCTGTAAATTTCTTTAATTCTCCAATCTTGTCGTTTATAAATATTCTAAGAGGTTCGTTTAATTTAATATTTGTTGCTTTTATTGTAATTTCCATAAATTAATTGTTTGTTTATATTATTATTTATAACCTGTATCCATAATAGCAAATTTTTCAGAATAAAAAAACTCCGCCCTTAAGGGCGGAGCTTAAAAAATTTAAATTATCTAAATAAATTAGATTCTTTATTTCTTTTTCTTGGTTGTCTTTTTCTTAGTTGTCTTTTTGACTACCTTCTTCTTAGTTGTTTTCTTTACAGCTTTTTTCTTTTTAACCATTGGGGTTTATTCAGATTACAAATATTTTGCAATCCTACTAAATTACCTTAAACTTTGACAAATAGCCGACTATTCTACTTGCCCTAAAGGACTAAACAATTTTATTCCAAAAAGTATTTCACAATCCAAGGTTATATAATTTAATTTTATCTAATGCTTACAAAGCGGTCAAGTGCAAAACTCAGATAGATATTATTTCTTCTTCTAAAGTTATTTTGAATTTATCTTTGACTTTAGCTTCGGCTAATTTTATTAGAGCAATAACATCTTTGGCCTTAGCGTTCCCCAGATTGATAATAAAATTAGAATGCTCTTCTGAAATTTTTGCATTACCAATTTTTTTTCCTTTAAGCCCGCTTTTCTCAATTAAAAAAGCCGCTGGGATTATTCCTCTTTTATTAAATTCTCTTAACTCTGGAAATTCCTCTATTAATTTCGTATTTTTACTCACCCAACCAAACGATTGTTTGGACGGATTTTTGAATGCGCACCCAGCCGAAGAAAATTTAAACGGCTGTGTCCTTTTCCTATAACTTAAATATTCTTTAATTTTATTCTTAATCTTTGTCTTGGCTAATTGTTTTTCTTTAATTCCTTGTTTCTTTTTTGGTGCATTCAGAGAACTGAAATTAAAGACTATAGAAAGTATTATTAAATTCGTTTTATGTTTAAAAATGCTTTCTTTATTGGAGAATCGACAATCTTTCTTTGAAAGATTTTTAACTTTTAATGTTTCGGAATCGAAAACTTGAATGCTCTGAATAAAATCAGACATACTAAATCCAAAAGCTCCAGCATTTCCATAAACTGCTCCACCGATCGTTCCTGGAATTCCAGTCGCCCACTCCATTCCTGTTAAAAATTCTTTTTCAGTTAATTTTACTAAATCTTTTAATTGACTGCCTGCCTGAGCAATAATTTTAAAATTATCTACTTTTAGTCCAGATGTTGAAATTTTAATAACAATGCCGTTAAACCCTTTGTCGTTAACCAATAGATTAGTACCTTCTCCTAAAATAAAAAAAGGAATGCCTTCCTTTTTTGCGAACTTAATCGCTTCAATAATATCTTCCGTACTTTGAGCTATAAAAAAATATTTAGCAGGTCCTCCTATTTTGAACGAAGTATAATTTTTTAATGAAATATTTTTCTTAATCTTAATCATTGCTTATCAGTGATTAATTAAAATGGGTCAGAAGAGTTACTCCAATTCTAAGTTTTTAGTGAGTGCTACCTTCCGACCCAATTTTTATTATATGTTATTTAAAAAAGTAAAGCAATAAAAGCAAAAGACCTTGCCGAAACAAGGTCCTTTACCAACTCAGATGAAGCCTGCCGAAGCAGAACAACACTCACTGTCTAGATGATAGCAAATTTAAAATGCTTTGTCAAATATTTTTATTCAAAATTTCGTTAATTTTGGCTATTGTTTTACTACCAACAAAACCAGTTCCCTTTTTCAAGCCTAGGGGGTCAAGAATCTCTTGGGCATATTTTTCTTGAAATTTTATGACTGCTTCTTTTGTGAGTGAAAGAAAATTACCTGTCACTAAACCTTCTGGATAAATATCTTGTCCTTGAGATTTTAAAAAGCTTTGCAGAAAGCTTACTTCTGAATTGTTTTCTAAACCGAAATAAAGATTATTTTTAATTTCTTGCAAAGAAATATCATTTTTCTTTTCTAAAATAGCGTTTATTTCTGCTTGAATCTTAACAATTTCTGCTTGAAGAAAAGAAATTTGCGCCAGAAGTTTTTCTATCAATTCTTGTTCTTGTTTCTGTTCTGTGGCACTTTTAACTATTGATGCCTCGAATGTAAAAGGATAAGTGCCCTCGTTTCCGTTAAAACCCGCAATCTTTGTTTGCAAAGAAGGCAAGATGACTAAAGCTCTATTTTTACTATTAAAATCTGAAATGTAGATTTCACCTGATTGATTTTCGTCAAGCTCCATAAATCCAACAGAATAATATTCATTTTCATCTTGCACAAGATATGGAACTTTGTAGTTAAGTCCTGCCAGCCCTTCAAATGTTAGCTTTAAAACACCACTTCCGCCCATAAACTTTTGCCAATTACCTGACCAATTTTTGGTTAAATTTGTTACCAACAAAGAACTTTTTCCAGATAAAGGCAGAAAATTAAGAGAAGGTGTTACGTTGAAGTTTTTCAGGTTTTCGTCAAGATAGCAATACTTTTCTCCTAGAGAACAATCATTAGCAAAGACAGCAATTGTCCAATCAGTAAAAATTTGAGAAAAATCTTCTTCAAAACCATTATTCTTTAATGCTGTATTTAAACTTTGAATGCCAATCTCTTTAGACTGCAACGACTCTGCCAAAATCTCAACGCCATAATGTTCTACTAGATAATGAATAAAAAGATTTAATGCCCCATAATCATCTTTTTTTCCACGCCATTCCGTAATTGAGTCTGAAGGATTTTCTAGAAAAATTCCAACCCTTGATTGCAAATTACTACCTTGATATTCTAAATCATAACCTGCTAAGGTTGGAGCATACTCAGCCCGCGCTTCATTAAGCCAGACTTCTTCGCTGACATTGTTGATTTTGTCTTTCTGATTAAAAGTTATTAAATGCGTAAATTCATGCGATACCAACGCTCCTAATCTTGGATTCTCAATATGACTTAATGAGACATAAAACATCTCTCTTTCGTTTGAGTTCGGTGCTTGGAATTTTAAATACCCGTCAACATTGCGAAAATATCCTCCCACGCCTTCTTTCATTCTGTGAAACAAAATTGTTATTCTCTCGTCTCCGTCAATCCCAGGTTTTCGTTCTTCTCCAAAAGCTGAAGTCAGTTCAGGATAAATTGTATTTTCAAATTCTTTAGACAAATTATCTAACTTTTTGGAAATATTTGCTCTCTGGGAATAAGTTTTCGAATTCCACCAATCTGCTCCAATGTAAAAATAAAGTTGTGGAGTTGTTTTTACCAACACAACATCTACATTTTGTCTGGCTGAAATATCGTAGGTTGAATCAACACTAAAACTTATATTTTCGGCAAAAGTAATTGCTGGAGAATAAAGCCCAGTTACAGCGAAAAATAAAATTGTGATATAAATAAACTTTTTCATAAAATCTTTTTTAAGACATTCTAATTTTAACATAAAAAATAAATTCTAACAAAAAAAGCGGAAGGCTCGCTTCCGCTAATCCAAACTTCTGGTTTAGTTTCTATTTTTCTTCTTTTATTTTCTCTAAAAATTTGTCTATTTCTTTTGGAAATTTTTTGATTCCTTTATAAATCTTATCAGCCAATTCTTCGTTGTAAGTATGCACAACAAGATTCCTTGCATCTAAAAAGCCAAACCAATCTCTTGGATTATCAATTATGCCTATTTTCGCTCCTTCTCTAATGCAATTTTTGGGACTATTGCAGTCATAGCCCTGGTCTCTAATATATTCCTGAAAAGTTTTCCAAGACAACTCAAAAGTAAACTCAAATCTTTGGATAGAAGCATCTCTATTAATCTTTGTTAACTTAAGCTTTAACGCTTCTTCTAGTCTTTGATTGGCTTTTGTCAAATTTTTAATTAAATTTTGAAGTTTTGTCATAACTTTTTTATTTTAGATAAAGCTACTTTTTTAAAATTAGACGAAACTAATGAAAAATCAACAATATCTACTTTATAAGGAAGATTAGATTCTTCAAGAGCTTCTTCTATCAAAATTTTAACTTGCGATGACACCACATCTTTGCCCGAAATACCAATATCATAATCACTAAATTTTTTTGCTTTACCGGTAGCTCGAGAACCAAAAATAAAAACCTGATACTTTTTAGTATCTAAAAAGCGAAAAATAATTTCCTTGATTTCTTTTTCATCTTTTTCTATTTGTTTCATATGTTTCATTCTATCAGCTTTAAAAATCAAATTCAACAAGAAAAGAGAAGGTAGTTCGCTTTCATATATAAATCTATACATTTTGCGACAGAATCTATACATTTTGCAGTCCTACATTCTACTCCGAAGCGCAATATCTGATTTTTTATATTCTGCTATAAAAAATAATATTGTAAAAATAAAAAAGAGTTTAAGTATGTTGTAACTCTTAAATTCTTTTTAATATCTCTAAATATTCTTCCAACCTAAATCCCCTAAAACATTTTCCAGAGTTCCTTTCTTGATAATTTCTTCAAAGAATATATTTACTATCTCGGAAAACCTTTTTTTAGCTTGTTCGTAATTTTCTGCAGAAGTAGACAAATCTAAAGCAGGAGTATAGGCAATATAGCTTTTACCTTCTTTAATAATAGAAATTGGTAAATTAAATTCTAATTTAATATTTTTCATACAATTTTATTATAATAAAAACAAAGATAAAAAACAATATTTTCCGCTAATTGAGTTCTAAGAAAAACACATTGTGGTTATTTATAAAAAGGGACGAGTTTTTTGAGAGCAATTATTATTTCTTGTCGTTGCTGTTGCTGGTTTCTTACTACAACTAATTTTAATTCTTCCAGTCCTTGTTCTAGGTTTTCTTTATTTGTTTCGGCGAGTTTTGCTTTAAAAATTTTCTGATGTTGGGTAGCAATAGTTCCCTCTTCGGCTGTTAAAATTTCTTCAAATAATTTTTCCCCCTGTCTAGGTTTTGTAAAAACAATTGGAATATCCTTGTCAGGTTCAAAACCGGAAAAACGAATTAGTTCTTTTGCCAAATCAACTATTTTAACCGGTTTACCCATATCTAAAACAAAAACTTCTCCACCCTGCCCTATCTGAGCGGCTTGCATCACCAAAAGACAAGCTTCTGAAGTAACCATAAAATATCTTTTCATATCAGGATGCGTTACTGTAACGGGTCCGCCTTTTCTAATTTGTTCTTTGAAAATAGGTATAACGCTCCCGCGACTATTCAATACATTTCCAAAACGAACTGAAATAAATTTAACGCCATTTCTTTGATTTAAATATTGGCAAATCATTTCCCCTGCCCTTTTTGTAGCTCCCATTACAGACACAGGATTAACTGCTTTGTCTGTGGATATAAAAATAAACTTTTCAGCATTGAATTCTAATGCAGCCTTGGCCACAATTTCCGTTCCAAAAATATTATTTTTTATAGCTTCGTCAGGATTTTCTTCCATTAACGGAACATGCTTGTAAGCAGCTGCATGAAAAATAATATTTGGTTTGAATTGTTGAAAAATCCTATTTATTTTATGCTTATCTCTAATATCTGCTATGACTGACTCTGTTTTAAGATAAGGGAATTTCGCTTTTATTTCTCTTGATATGTTGAAAATACCTGTTTCGTCTTGGTCTAAAAGCATTAATTCCGAAGGGCCAAATTTAGATACTTGTCTTGCTAACTCAGAGCCAATTGAACCAGAAGCTCCGGTGATTAAAATTTTCTTTGTTTTAACAAAATCTTCAATCAGATTGGTATCTAACGAAACCGGCTCTCTGCCGAGCAAGTCTTCTATTTCAATCTCGCGTAAATCTTTTGTTGAAATCTGCCCATCTATAATTTCAGTTATAGGCGGAATAATTTTAATATTCTTAACCCCTGCTTTTCGCCCTAATTCAACTGCTTCCTTGATAGTTTGAGAATTGGCAGAAGGAAGCGCAATAATCATTTGCTTCACCCCTTTGTCTCTCGCTATATCTGTAATCTTATCAATCTTGCCTAAAACTTTAAGCCCGTGAATCGCAACACCTTGCTTTATGGAATTATCGTCAATAAAGCCAACTGGTAAGTAAAAATTATCCCGTGAAGCCAAAATACTTCTTAAAATCTGCTCACCGGCATCACCTGCTCCGATAATTAAAGTTTTTTCTTTGCCCTTTTCCAATCCTGTTATAAATAATTGAAAATAAATCCTTTTTGAGAAACGGATTGCCCCACAGAACATAAAAACCAAGAAATAAATTATGAGAAAAGTTGACCTTGGAAAATTTTGGAAAATAACCCTGTCGTTAAAAACCAAAAATACAACCACTAAAAGTAAAAAACTTATTATTGTTGCTTTTGCCAGAGATATTAATTCGTCTGTACTTACATAGGACCAGGAAAAAGAATAAAGACGAAAGAAATAAAAAGCAGGCAAAGAAAAAAGCAAAACTAAAATAGTCAATGAAAAAATTGTATTAAAATACTGGCTTGGAATATTTGCGTCGAAACGCAAAAGAAAAGCCATAAAAACCGAAAAACTTATCAGAATAATATCTGAAAAGAAAAAAAACAAAAACCTTGTTTTGGATGTTCTTCTAATATGTTTCGCAAACGGCAAAGTCATTTTAATTCTCTAATTATTTGTTTTAAATTTTCCACAACATAAACTATTTCCTCCTCTTTTAAATCGTTAAAAAAAGGCAAAGCAATAGTTCTCTGGCTAATCTTTTCTGTAATAGGAAAATCGTTGTCTGTGTAGCCAAACATCTCTCTATAAAATGGCTGAAGATGAATAGGTTGAAAATAAAAACCGCATTGAATGTCTTTTTTATTCATCTCTTCCACGATTACATCACGATCTTTTTCAGAAAAATTATCTTCTAATATAATTACATAAACAAAGGGACTTGTTGTTTTTTCAAAAAAGAAATTTGGGATTTTAACTTCTGGAACATCTTTAAGCTTATTATTATAAATTCCAGCAACTGTTTTTCTTTTATTCAAAATTTCTTCAATTCTTGAAAGTTGTGCTATTCCAAGAGCACAACTTAATTCATCTAAACGATAATTATAGCCCAACCTTATGTGCTCTAACCATTTACTATTCTCTACCCTTCTCCCTTGATTAGTCATACTGTAACATTTATCAGCAATCATTTTCTGATTTGTCAAAACTACTCCTCCTTCTCCAGTCGTAATCTGTTTATTCGGATAAAAAGCAAAAATACCAGCGTCTCCAAAAGAACCACATCTTTTTCCGTTATATATTGACCCAAGCGCTTCGGCAGAATCTTCAATTAGATAAAGATTATGTTTTACTGCTATTTCTTTTAACTCGTCCCAATTGGCTGGATTGCCAAAAACATCAACCGCTAAAATTGCTTTAGTCTTTTCATTTATTTTTTCTTCAATTTTCGAAACATCGATATTTAGAGTTTCGGAATTAATATCAACAAAAACAGGTTTTGCTCTTTCAAATAAAGCGCAGTTTGAAGAAGAAATAAAAGAAAATGGAGTAGTGATTATTTCATCATTATCTTTAATGTCTAAAGCTCTAACTATTAAATGCAAAGCGCTTGTTCCGCTATTTACGGCTATTGCATATTTCACCCCCGCGTATTCAGCAATTTTTTCTTCAAACTCTTTTAATTGCGGTCCCAAACTCAAATAGGAAGTTTCTAAAACTTCAAGAACTTTCTTTTTTTCTATGTCTGTAATGTCTGGTTTAGATAAAGGTATTTTCACAAATTTTTTACTTCTTAATTTTTTTAATTACTTTCACTGGTATACCAAAAGCCACAACATTGGCCGGTATATCCTTATTCACGAAACTAAACGCTCCTATAATAGAATTTTCTCCAATTGTTATTCCTGGCATAATTACGCTTTGGGCACCTATTTTACAATTCTTTTTTAATGTTACTTGTCCTTTTTTTCCATCAATTGTTGATACAGAGTAAATAGAACAATGCGAACCTATCTGAACATTGTCTTCGACAATTACTCCGTTCTTAGCGTTAATATATGTAAAGACGCCTATATCGGTTTTATTGCCCAATTTAAGGCCTTTTTTGTTCTGGACAAACCAATTATATTTGGTTAACTTCCCTTCTTCAATTTTTGGATATTTCCAATTTTTAAATCTGTTTTCCATAATATATTAATAATTAAT
>CAYNRO010000003.1:0-3907 GCA_964399845.1 uncultured Candidatus Saccharibacteria bacterium
ATATAAAATTTTTAATATTAAAAATTTGTTTTTTAATTTGCTATTATTTGATGCTTATATTATATTACATTATTATATTTTGTCAAGCTAAAACCGCCATTATTTGGCGGTTTTAATAATCAATAATCAATGATTAGTGATCAATGATTAGTGGCTAGTTTGTTTTTATAGGCATAACAACATACAAATAAGTGTCATCTCCAACTGGTTTCAATACACCCGGGCCAGAATCACCACTTAGTTCAAAAAGAATTTCTGAACTTTTAATATTTAATATTCCGTCTAATAAAAAGCGGTGATTAAACGAAACCTCTAATTCATCCCCTTTTATTTCTCCCGAAATAGAAGAATTATAATTTCCTGTTTCAGGGCTTTCACTTAGGATTTCTACTATTTTTTCTTTAGTTTTAATATTTATTTTCACTTCGTTTATTTTCCCAGAAAAAAGCGCAGCGCTTTTTATTTGATTTAATAATTCGTTTTTATTAAATACAATAGAGGTTGTGGATTTTTTTGGAATAATTTCTTTGTAATTAGGATATTCTCCTTCTATGATCCTTGAAGTGAGTCGTATTTCAGGATGATTAGTCTCGTCCATAAAAGATTCAAGCATAATCTGATTAGGTGAAAAATAAATTTTCAAATCTTTATCCTTTTCTCCAAAAATATTCACGATTTCTTTAGCTGCTTTTTGGGGAATAATTAAAGAATAGTCATTTGTTAAAGAAGAATTGTTTTTCAAAAACACTCTTTTTTCTCCTAATCTAAAACTATCTGTTGCAACTATTGTAATTAAATCTTTTTGAAATAGAAAATAAATTCCTGATATTTCTGGTTTAGTTGTAGAAGGAATTGCGATATCAACAACATAATTAATCGCATTGCAAAACAAAGCGCTATTAATTGTTATAAAATCTCCATCTATGATTTTAGGTATAATAGGAAATTCTTCTGCGCTAAATCCTTTTATTTTTGTCTTGTAATTTTTACATTGAACAATTAGACTATTTTCTTCCTGCTCTATGTTTATTTTTTCATTTGGAAGAAGATTCGCAAAACTAGAAAACAACTTAGAGGGAATTGCAACTTTACCTTGCTCTTCTATTTTTGTTAATATCCATAAATTTATTCCAATTTCTAAATCAGTAGCGCTTAGGTTTAAAAAGTTTTTTTCAGTAGAAACTAAAACATTGTTCAGAATAGGAAGCGTTAAAGATTTTGAGGAAATTTTCTCAATAATACTTAATCCTTTTTTTAGTTTTTCTTGTAAAATTGTTAATTTCATAAATTTAATAATTTTTAGTAATTAATAATTAATAATATAAATTATTATTGTTGTTATTACTGTTGTGGATAAGTGTATTTTTAATCCTATTTACTCTGGTAATAATAGTCGAATTTATATCTAATACTTGTATATATAATATGTGGATTATTATTATACCTTAGTTTATTAAGTATTTAACCCTTGTTGTTCAACAACTAATACTCAGTTTATCCACCTATTTTTAAGATATAATTATTAACATTGGTTAACTAGTTGTTCTCTGATTAAATAAATTTCTTCTTCTAATTTTTTATCTTTGGGTATATTATTTAATATTTTTTTATACGAATGGATTGCTGTTGTGTGGTCTTTTCCTCCGAGCTTTTTACCAATAAAAGGAAAGGAATTTTTTAATTCTTCTCTTAATAAATACATTGCTATTTGACGGGGTTTAACGATTTCTTTTTTTCTTGAAACAGCTATAAGGTCTTTTTCTTTTAAATCATAAAACATCGCAACTGTTTGAATTATTTTTTTAGGAGTAATAATCTTGGTTGGGGCAGAAAGTAAATTTTTTAAAACAGTTTTTGCTATATTTATATCTAATTCCTTTTTATTCACTTTTTTGTAAAAAATCAAGCGATTTAAAGCTCCTTCTAATTCCCTGATATTTTTTTGCACAACAGAAGCTATATATTCATATACATCGTCAGGAAAATCAGATTTTTTCTCTTGAGCTTTTGTTTTTAAAATAGCCATTCTTGTCTCAATATCAGGCATACTAATATCTGCTATCATTCCGCCTTCAAATCTTGACCTTAATCTTTCAGCTAAAGACATTATAGATTTTGGCGGGCGATCCGAAGAAAGGATAATTTGTTTATTTTTTTCATATAGAATATTAAAAAGATTAAAAAATTCTTCTTGGGTTTTTTCTTTACCTGCTAAAAATTGAATATCATCAATAATTAAAACATCAATATCTTTATATTTTGCTTTAAATAATTCTATATTATGGTTTTTAATACCCATTACAACTTCCGATGTAAATTTTTCAGCCGGAATATATTTTACTTTTTTATTTTGAAATTTTTTTACAATCTCATTCCCAATTGCCTGCAGAAGATGTGTTTTGCCTAATCCTACGCCACCGTATATAAAAAGAGGGTTATAAACAATCCCAGGGTCTTTGGCAGTTGCAAAAGCGGCAGCATAGGGTAATTCATTAAAGGAACCGACAACAAAAGAATCAAAAAGATAACGAGGATTAAGATTTGTGTCTTTATTAACCTTGAATTCTTTAAATTTGAGCTGGTCTATTTCTTCTGGGATAATATGAGAAATGGGTTCTTTTTTAAAAGATTTTAAACTTTTTTTATTAACAATATAAGAAATTTCTTTGATATTTTTATCAACATTATAAATAATTTTAAAAATATGTTTATTGTATTTATTTTCTAACCATTCTTTAACAAAAGAATTCGGAACTGAAACAGTAATCTTCGGTCCTTTTTGAGAAATAATTTCAGTTTCCATAAACCATGTCGCAAAATTGGCTTGAGAAATATTTAATTGTATTTGGGCAAGAACTGTTTGCCAAAGTTCTTCGTTTGTCATAAACTATACTGGTTTTTTCTAAAAACTAATGTTTTGTATATCACAATGAATTATAACATATATGAGATTTTAAAAAACAAGAACAAAAATCAGAATTTTGTTAACAAGCTGTGTATAATATGTGTAAAAACCATTTTAACATTTTAACATTTAAAAACAATCTTATAATTTTAATTCCTTGTTAGTCTGCAGAAACTATGCTAAAGTATTAATACGATTACATAAGCATTAAAATATTTTATGAGTGTTACCTATCAACCTAAAAAAAGAAAAAGACAAAAAACACATGGTTTTAGGGAAAGAATGAGCACTAAAACAGGGAGAAGAATTTTATCTGCTAGAAGGAGAAAAAAGAGAGAAAAATTAGCAGTATAGAATTGATCATTGGTCACTGATTATTTATCATTTATCATTGATCATTGATTATTGATCACTTGTTATTGGTTTCCATACAACTAAACTCGTTCTATTAATATAAACTATGTTGGCTAAAGAGAATCGTCTTAGAAAAACAAATGACTTTGACAAAGTTTTCAAAAAAGGAAGAGCTTACAAAGAGGATTTTTTGTTTGTAAAAATAGCTGAAAACGGCTTAGAGGATAGCCGTTTTGGTTTTGTTGTGAGTAAAAAATTTTCAAAAAAAGCCTTAGACAGGAATAAAATAAAAAGGCAATTAAGAGGATTGATTAAATTAAAACTTCCAGATATTAAAAAAGGATTAGATATAATAATATTAGTTATTCCTGGTTTAAAAGACCAAGATTTTTCTCAACTATCAGGGACAATAGATAAAATTTTCAAAAAAGCAAAAATTATAAATTAAGATATATTTATGTTTAAAAGTTCACTTTTAAGAATTATTAGATTTTACCAAAACTATATTTCGCCTAATTTAGGAAGCAATTGTAGGTTTTATCCAAGTTGCTCTGAATATTCTTATATCTCTATTAAGAAATACGGAATTATTAGGGGCTCTGCCAAAGGAATTAAAAGAATATCAAGATGCCATCCATTTAATAAAGG
>CAYNRO010000003.1:4007-5291 GCA_964399845.1 uncultured Candidatus Saccharibacteria bacterium
ATCATTTATCATTCGTTTATCTATGGATTTTTTTATCAACACATTCAACATAATTTTATACCAACCGCTATTCAATGCTTTAATTCTTTTCTATAAGTACATACCAGGGCATGATTTTGGAATAGCTGTGATTGTTTTAACTATTTTAATTAAGTTTTTATTCTATCCCCTTGGCATAAAAACAATAAAATCTCAAAAAGCTCTTTCAGAACTTCAACCTAAAATAAAAGCGATTCAGGAAAAATACAAAAACGATAAAGAAAAGCAGGTTAAGGAGACCATGGATCTCTATAAGAAAGAAAAAACAAATCCGTTCTCTGGATGTTTCCCACTTTTAATTCAGTTTCCTGTTTTAATTGCTCTTTTTTGGGTTTTTAAAACATTTGAAGGAGGATTAAGCCCAGAAGAGCTTAAATCTTTGTATTCTTTTGTTTCTTGTTCAGAAATTAACACTAATTTTTTAGGTATGATAGACTTAGTAAAGCCTTCTATGCTTTTAGCGGTTTTAGCGGGAATTGGTCAATTTTTCCAAGTAAAAATGACTTCTATGAAAACCGTGCTGAACAAAGACAAATCTTCTCAATTTTCAAATATGATGCAAAAACAGATGCAATATTTACTTCCTGGCTTTACCATCTTCATTCTTTTTAATCTTCCTGCTGCCATCGGATTGTACTGGCTCGTTACTACGCTCTTTACAATATTACAACAATATTTTATACTCAAAAAAAGCGATATTAGTGACGCTAAAAAGTAAAACAATACCACGCTAATAATAATAAAAATTTGTTTATGGAACAAGAAGATTTAGAAAAAATAAAAAAAATAAGCGCAGAATTTTTTAAAAAAACAAGCTTAGAGATTGAAGCAGAGATTTTGGAATTAGAAGGAAAAACCATCCCGATTAATTTAAAAACAGAAGAGCCACGACTTTTAATAGGACAAAATGGGCAAACCTTAGATGAAATTCAACATCTTTTGAGAGTAATTTTGAGAAAGGAAATTCAAGGCGAGTTTTATATCAACCTTGATATTAATGATTATAAGAAAAGGAAAATAGAATATTTAAAAGAATCAGTTAAACATTTAGCTGAGCAAGCTATTTCCTCTAAACAAGAAAAAACACTGATGCCTATGTCTGCATACGAAAGAAGGATAGTTCATTTAGAACTAGTTGATAGACAAGACATTACAACAGAAAGTATTGGTAGTGGAGCAGACAGAAGAATAGTGCTTAGGCCCTATGTTTAAATCATTGATTATCGATTATTGATTATTTATCAT
>CAYNRO010000003.1:5391-27146 GCA_964399845.1 uncultured Candidatus Saccharibacteria bacterium
AGTGCTTAGGCCCTATGTTTAAATCATTGATTATCGATTATTGATTATTTATCATTAATTATTAATCATTGATTATTAATCATTGATAATTGATCATTAAAAATCAAAAACCGCTTGCAAGCGGTTTTTTTAAATTATCGATTATTCATCATTGATCAATAGCTTGGATATTTTAATTCAAAATATGCAGATATTGTCCACAAAGGAAGAAAATTTAAATAAGGGATGAACTCTACTACATATCTTGTCCATCTTAGCCATTTTGCCCATTTTCCTGCTTTGGACGCAATTTTAGCAACCTTGACTGCTTTTACCATTCCCTTTTGTATTTTCTCTCTTTTTTCTCCTACGGCAGACATTCTTTTATTAAAAAGACGTCTTACGATAAAAAATATATTCACAACGATTGTTAACACAATATTTAGCGCCCATCCAACAACAGGGATTAGTCCTAATAAAAAACCCCCTACATCAGTAATAATAGCTATAAGCATTATCATTGCTCCTTCTGGGGAAAAAAGTGGTATTGATTTTGGTTGACTATCTTGTCCTGCCATAGAAATTGATCATTGATTACTGAGCATTAATCGTTAACAATTTATCGTTGGTCATTGCTTGCTAATCTAATTCTTTTTTGGCTTGTTTGATTTTTTCAATCTCTTCAGGTGAAGTAGTGATTATTTGGTCTTCCGTATAAGATGCGATTGTTTTTATCAACACATGCTTCAGGCCTGCAAAGAATATGCCCTCACCCACTGATGTCTCCAATAAGCTCAATTTTTCTTCTTCGGTTAAATCAAAAGTTTTTTTAACAACGTCAATTGTTGCCGGACTTTGTTTCATTAAAAGTTTCATTGCAGAATTTGTGATAATTGGTTTTCCGTATTGAGACCCCATAAAATCATTTACATCTTGGGTAACAGTTGTTACTCCAAGCCAATACTTGCGAGCTCTTTTAACAGTTCCAAACAGAAAAGACGCGCTGTCTACGTTTTTCATAAGCCACCAAGCTTCGTCAATAACTAAAAGTCGTTTTTGCATTTTAGATGTAACTGTTTTCCAAATATATTTTAAAATTACAAAAATTGCCATTGGTCTTAATTCGTCTTCCATATTTCTAACACCAAAAACAACCAACCTGTTCTTCATATCCACGTTAGACGGTTGATTGAAAAAATTTGCGTAGGTTCCTTTAGTAAACCTCTGAATTCGTTTTACTAAAGATTCAGCACCCTCCATTGTCAGGAGTATTTCCTCTAAATCGCCCATTAAAGGAAAAGGGCTTTCTTCTGTTCCCCAGAGTTTTGGGTCAGAATCAGGGGTAATGTCTTTTGCGGCATAGGTTTCATATAAAGCAATTTCGATTATACCCGTTTCGTCAGCAGTTAGGTTCTCAAACATAATCCTTATTAAGCCAATCAGGCTATTGATGTTTGCCCTCAGGATATCTTCTGGCCTTTCGTCTTCCCTAGGAGGAGCTAAATCAAATGGATTGAGATGATGCGGAGAAGACAAGGAAATATTAAAATTAGAACCACCAACAGCATCTGACAAAGCCTTGTATTCGTTTTCTGGGTCAATAACAATACAGGCAACCCCAAGCATAAGATATCTTAAAATTTCTAATTTAATCGCATAAGATTTACCGCTTCCGCTTGTGCCAAATATTACAGAATTATGATTTGCTAGAGTGAAGCGGTCAAAGAGCACTAAAGAATAATTATGCCTATTAATTCCATACAGAATGCCTTCGTTGGAGCTTAAATCAAAAGAAATAAAAGGGAAAATACTTGACAAAGGGCTCGTGTTCATCAAAGTAGAAACATTCAAAGGGTCTAAATTATAAGGCGAGGAGCAGATAAACCCTTGTTTCTGTTGGTATAGCGCTGGTTTGATATATATTAACCTTGACTCCAAGATAGACCTTAGCTTAGTTTCAATGTCCATTAATTCATTTTCTGTTTTTCCATAAACCGTGATATAAAGGCCAAGCCGAAACATTCTTTCCTGAGCTGTTTGAAGCTTACTTCTGAGGTCTTCTAAGTCGCCGTGGGCAGTTTCTAATTCAGGTTCTCTGATAAGGCCCTTCTCTTCTCTCTCTCCTATTTCAGCCTGAACTTCTGTTACTCTTTTGCGTAATTTCTTAAGAATTTGCTCGCTGCCAACAGGATAGAGGTGAAAAGAAATATCCATTGGGATATTCAAATTTATTATAGGAGAAAGCCAGCCAGTGCTTAAATACCTTGGATAAGAAAAAACAAAATAGCTTTTTGCGAATCGTTCGCCTATTTTAATGTAACTATTTTTTGCCTCAATAGAAGAAGGAGCCACAATGTCAATTATTTCAAGTGGCTCTTCTGTGACAACTTCAGGATTTTTTGAGTTTGTTTTGAAAAAAGGAATTTTCATTTAATGTTTAAATGTTAAAATATTAGTCAGCTTGGTCGCGAGTTTGGTCAAGACCCGAGCTTGACCAGCTTGGTCAAGCTCGGGTCTTGACCAATTGATTTGTATTAAAATTTTATTCAGTTAGCTCTGGTGGAATCTGCGGATAATATCCCCTTTCTGCTTCGGCAGGGTGATTGAGACTCCAAAAAAGTTCAATCAGTTCTAATGTATTCAGAGGAACAGAAGATAGTCCGCAAGACCTTAGACCCAAGCTTACAAACTCCACTCTTTGAAGTAATTGTATCCTCGCTCTTTGGAACATTTCTTCGGTTAAAGCAGGAAGCTTGGGAAGAGCTTTATTACTTTTGCCTCTAGTCTCAACAAGAGAAAAAGGAATTACTATGTAAAAAGTTTTTTGCATAATGGCTTCTCCTTTTACCATCTCTTTAATAAATTTCCTGTATTCCGTAATTTGTATTTGCAGAAGTTCGTTTTCTTCTTTTTTCCCAATTTCTTTGAGTTTGTCTAAATAGCCAACTATATTTATCCGTCTTGATTGGATAACAATTTGACAGAAAAAATCCAATGAATTAAGAAAATTTTGGAATTGGTATAAAATAGCATTTTGTTGGTCTGTTGATTTTAAAGCAAAATTTAAAGACGAGACCATTAAAATAGACCTCAAACCTTTGTCTTTCAGAATCATTATTCCTTCTTTGATTTTTTGAAATTCTAGAAAATCTTGAGTTGAAGACTGCTTCATAAAATTATTAATTAGTTATCTGTTTTTTGTTTCAAGGTTTGTAAATAAATTATTTAACTGACTCCCTTGGGCAATCCTTAGCGGGGATTCCTTTTTTTCTTTTTCTGTTTCTGCGATTCTTGTCTGCGGTCTTTCGGTTTTCTTAATAATCGCTGGTCCCATGGTTTTCTTTTTCCAAAGATACACTTTTGGCTTGAAAAGAAAAATGAAAAAATTCTTAATTAAAATAGGCAAAGGAATTTTATTAACTTTAACTACCGCCATTGCAAGTCCTCCTCCAATTAAAATTATCGCCGCGATAGCGAAAAAAGCCATAGGTAAGACAAAATAAAGGAGAATAGAGAGGCCTGCGCCTATTCCTATAAATATGAATTGGCCAAAAGTAAAAGGCCCTACTATTTTTGGTTTTCTTTCTAAAAATTGGGGAACAACAAATTCCATATTATTCGATTGGTTCCATATATTTATCTATGACCTCTTTAGTTTTTTCTTTTTGAATAGTTTCCGTTTCAGCGCCTTCTGCTCTTTCTGTTTTTTGTGGTTCAATTATTATACCATGTGTTTTTTTCAAACTATCTCTGACTGGGAAAAACACAGATTTAATTATTTCTGCGCAAATTGCTTCGATGGTTTTTTTCTTGAGCTTGGTTCCTTTTACTGATTTTGTTGTAAATTCTTTGAGAGAAAGCACTCCCAGCAAAACATAGCCAGTATTTTCTGCAATCTTAGAAATTGTTTTTGTAATCTTTACGCCATTTCGGTTGCAGGCGTTATAGATATTGTTGGCCGTTTCTTCGGAAAAAATAACTTGCTGAAGTTCTTTAGGCAGTTTTTCGTAAATTTTCCAAAGCTCTGGTTTCGTATATTTAATCATAATTTATCATTGATCATTTGTCACTGATCATTAATTTATTTTACCACAAACACAAAAAAACAATAAATTGCGCTAAGGCTTCTATTCTATATTGTCTTCTGGTTCTAACTCATCTAATTCTGGCTCTGGGAATTTTAAATTCGGCAATTTAGGCAGAACTTCTAACAAAAATGCTCTCCAAATTGGACCTGCTATTGCTACGCCTGCTCTTGATGCCATGGGGCTATTATCGTTATTTCCGGCCCAGACCCCAACAACAATTGAAGGCGAATAGCCCATTGTCCAAGCGTCTCTGTAGTCACCGCTTGTGCCTGTTTTTGCGGCCACATCATAATCTGCAAAATATAACGCAGAATGAGGTCCAAACATAGGGGTTCTGGCTTCATTATCTGAAAGAATGTCACTTATTAATATAGCAACTTCTTCTTCTAAAACCCTTTTAGGGCTTTTTTTATTTTCTTCTATAATTTTTCCATTCGAATCTTCGATTCTTAAAATAGAAACAGGCGGAATTTGTAATCCTTGATTCGCAAAAACGCCATAGGCAGAAACCATATCAAGTAATTTAACCTCGCCCCCACCCAAAACTATCGACAATCCATAATAAGAAGCAGGTTGCGTCAAAGTTGTGATGCCAAACTTAATTGCGTTGGCAACGCTATCTTTTTGTCCTGCCAAATTCGCGATAACTTTTACAGCAGGAATGTTTAGCGATTGCGCCAAAGCACTTCGTAGGGTGACAGGACCCCTAAATTTTCCGTCATAGTTTGAAGGAATATAGTGTTTTCCTCCCCATATTCCAAAATCTGTTTCTTCGTCAATTACAATATATTTATCGCTATATCCTTTTTGAAAAGCAGTGGCGTAAACAAATGGTTTAAACGAAGAGCCTGGTTGCCGTCCTATTCTAAAAGTTGCTACATTAACCTTAGGGTCAAATTTACATATGCCTGTTTCTTCATCGCATCCCTCTGGTTCTCCAGACCAATCTTTTGATCCTACCATAGCCAAAATTTCTCCTGTTTTCGGTTCAATCGCGACCAAAGAAGCGTTGTATGCCTTGAAATAGGTTTTATTCCTTGCGGCTCCCTCTGTCACAATGCGTTCTGCTATTTGTTGAAACTCCCAATTAAGAGATGTGTAGATTTTTAATCCTCCTTGTTCTAAAAAATCTTGTCCGTATTTTTCAAAAAGATAATTTTCTATATAGAGAACAAAGTGAGGAGCTTTGATTGATTCCTCTCTTACGATAAATTCTAATTCTTCATTTTTTGCCATCTCTGCTTCTTCTGTGGTTATAAAATGCTCTTGCTCCATTCTTTTGATAACATAATCTTTTCTGTTTAAAAGATCTTCTTTGTGCTGTCCGTATGGATAGAAAAAACTAGGGGCTTTAACCATAGCAGCTAAAGACGCTGCCTCTGCCACAGAAAGATCTTTAGCTTGTTTGCCAAAGTATGTTTTCGAAGCAGCTTCTATTCCATAAATATTGGGACCAAAAGGAATTTGGTTTAAATACCATTCCAAAATTTGGTCTTTTGAGTAACGCCTTTCCATTTCCAATGTCAAAACGATCTCTCTTGTTTTTCTTTCGATGGTTTTCTCAGTGCTAAAAAATGTAGAGCGAATTAATTGTTGCGATATTGTTGAGCCTCCAAATGTGGGGGTTCTTAGACTTATGTTCAGCTTAATGGCGCGAAAAATTCCTTCAAAATCTAATCCATGGTGTTTGTAAAAATTAGCGTCTTCGGTTGCAATCAGAGCGTGTTGAATATTCTCAGACATTTGGCTAAGAGGAATGATTTCTCTTTTCTCTTCTCCGTATAGTTCATAGAGCAGGACTTCTCCTGTTCTGTCAAAAATTTTCGTGGATTCGGTAAAAGATCTTTCGGTGAATTTTTCTGGCCTGGGCAGGTCTTTGGCGTAATAAACAAATAATCCAAACAACCCAAAAGCTGAAGCGAAAAAGAAAAAAACAAAAAACATCAAAACAAAAAAAAGTATTCTTTTTTTTCTGCTTTTTTGAAAAGTTTTACGATAATGTTTTCTTTCTGCCATTGTTTTAATTGCTGTTCAAGCTTAAATTTAAATTTACATTTATCTTTTTTTGCTTTATTATAACCTTAAGGTGCAAAAAAATTGTACCCTACAATTTAAGGATTTATAATAATAAATTAACATAATTGGAGCGTTCGGTCAAAATATAAAATTGATCTTTTGCTCACGATTAAGCGTAAATATGGACACAAAAAGAAATTTAGAAGAATTATTAAATAGAAGAGTTGATCAAATCTTGCCCAGTAAGAATGATTTTGCAAAACTTATCAAAACAAAGAAAATAAGGGTGTATTTGGGCATTGACCCGACCAACACTAAATTGCATCTGGGGCACACGATTGCATTGAAAAAATTGCAAGAATTTGCTGACTTTGGGCAAGAAGCTATTTTAGTGATTGGCACAGGCACGGTTTTAACAGGCGATCCTTCGCAGCGAGCTAAAGCCAGAAAGAAAATTTCAAGACAAGAAGTTGCAGAAAATATAAAAACATGGAAAAGGCAAGCCGGTAAAATTTTAGATTTCTCAAAAGTAAAAGTTAGATACAACGGAGAATGGCTTTTGAAACTAAAGCTTGAAGATATAATTAATATTGCATCTAATCTTTCGGCTATAAAGCTTTTTCAAAGAGATATGTTCCAAAGGCGCATAAAACAAGGAGAAACGGTTTGGACACACGAAGCCCTATATCCTTTATTACAAGGATATGACTCTGTTGCCCTTGATGTCGATTTAGAAATCGGAGGAACTGACCAAATTTTTAATATGTTGATTGGTAGAGACTTACAAAAGAAAATGAATAACAGAGAAAAATTTGTTTTAACCACGCCAATGATTCTCGGAATTGATGGAAAACAAATGAGCAAAACTTCTCAGAATTGTGTTTGGATTGAAGATTCTGCCAAAGATATGTATGGCAAAATTATGTCTATGCCTGACAATGCTATCTTTAATTATTTTGAATTGTTAACAGAAGTTCCTTTGTCTGAGATAGAAAAACTAAAAAAAGATAAAACCAATCCGCGTGATATAAAAGCGCGACTTGCTAAAGAAATCGTAACTTTTTATTATGGAGCGAAGAAAGCCACAGATACCGAGGAAGAATTTAAAAAAGTTTTTGAGCAAGGCAGCCTTCCCGAAGATATCGCAGAGATTAAGGTTAAGGAAACAGAACTACCTATATTAGATTTATTGATTAAAATAAAATTAGTTTCATCAAAATCAAAAGCCAAACAATTAGTTTTGCAAGGAGGCGTAAAAATAGAAGATGAGGTTCAAAAAGATTGGCAGAAGATAATCAAAATAAAAAAAGGGACAATAGTCCAAGTTGGCAAAAGAAATTTCGCGAAACTTTGTTAGTTTTGTTTTCTTTTTACCCGTTTTCTACATTGATCATTCTAGCGTGAAAAGTATAGCATAAAGCTATTCCCAGAGCGTCGGCAGCGTCGTCTTTTAATTTTTTATCAACAAACTCTTTGTTGTCTTTTAAATTAAGTAAGACCTTGATCATTTCTTGAACTTGTTTTTTTTCTGCCTTGCCGTAGCCAGTTATTGCCATTTTCACTTGCAAGGGAGTAAATTCATAAATAGGTATTTTTTTCTTGGCAGCCGTGAATAAAATGACTCCTTTGGCCTGACTGACCGGCATAACCGTTTTTAAATTCTTAAAGAAAAAAAGGCTTTCAACTGCCATTATTTTAGGTTCATATTTCTTGAGGAGTTTATTGAGTTCTGTGTTGATTAATTTTAATCTTTCTCCCGGAGAAAAATTAGGACTTGTCTCAATGCACCCGTAGTCAATTGCCTTTGGCTCTGATCCGCCTATATTTGGTTTATCTATGATTCCAAATCCAGTAGTCGCAATACCTGGGTCTATTCCAATAATAATCATAAAAATTTCGTTTCACTTTATAGCTTTTAAATTTTTAAATTCGAGTAAACACCTTGAACTGATTCGTTGTCGTCCAAAAGATCAAAAAGTTTTTCGCATGCCTGTTGATCGTTTTCCGTGGCCTCTATCTTTTCTTTTGCAACCCAATCTAACGAACTATAGTCAATATCTACTTTTTGTTTTATTACCTTCTCCTTTGTTGTTTCTAAATCTTCAGGATTGACATAGATATTTAAAACATTATCTTGCCAGTCAATGTCTTCGGCTCCGGCCTCAATTGCTTTCATTTCCATTTCTTCTTTACTTGTTGCTTGTTGCTCGTTATCAATAGTTACGCAACCTTTTCTTCCAAAAAGCCATTTAACGGAACCAGAGCCTGCAAATTTGCCTTTGTTCTGAGCTAAGATCTGTTTTATTTCTCCTAAAGCTCGGTTTTTATTATCAGTAATACCTTCTATGATTAAAGCTATTCCGCCTGGCCCGTATGCTTCGAAAATGAATTCTTCGAGCCTTGCTTCGTCTCCAAGCTCGCCTGACCCTTTTTTTATAGCTCTTTCTATGTTCTCTTTGGGCAAATGAAATTTTTTAGCTTCTTCTATAACTTGTCTTAGCTTGGAATTGGTTTCAGGGTTAGCTCCGTCTCTTACAGTAATAGAAATCAGCCGAGAAAGTTTTGAAAATACTTTTCCTCGTTTTGCATCACTGATTTGTTTTTTATGTAGAATTGTTTTTGCGTGAGAATGTCCTGACATAAGTTATAAAGCTTAAATTTTTTATCTTTCTGCTACGTTGCTTTATCTTTATCTTATTTTAATCTAAAAACCAACCCCTGTCCATTGTTTTATACGACCCGACACAATTCGATGCAAGGCAGATACCTTGTTTTTTATCAAAAGATTGTTAATATATCCTTTAATTGGGTAATATATTAAATATATATGCATAAGTATAAAAAAATATTTTCCTATACACTGTTGTTTGTTGTATTCGGGCTGTCTGCGGGAATAATTATTTACAAAACTTTTTATTCTATCCAAGAAATGTCCATACTCTCTAATGTGGTTGTTCCTATTGAAAATCCTTTTGAGCCTAAGAATAATAAACAGGACGTAGATACAAAACAACCATTAGAAGTAATAGACGGTATAGTCGTTGTCCGTAACTTAGACAAGGAAATAATTAAAAAGAATATAGAACAGGGAGCAGAATATTTATTTAAATCAATAGATAAAGAGGAAAACGGAGCACATAAATATTATTACGCATTAGATGATTCTGTTGAAAACAGATTGCATACAATCTACACTTCCTCTCTGGTGTATGCTCTGTTAAATCTTTACGAAAAAGAAAAAAGTGACTATGTTTTAAATCAAATATTAGAGTCAGGCGAATTTATTCTTGCTATGCAGAACAGAGAAAAATCGTCTAAGGCATACGGAGCTTTTTATTACTCGCTTTATTTAGACACAAGCATTAAAGAAGAAAAATTTGTTGTTGGCACAACTTCGAAAACAATTTTTACTTTATTGAGGCTCTACGGACTGACAGACGATAACAAATATTTAGAATCCGCGCAATTAGGGGCTGATTGGCTTATAACAATGCAAGATTCAGAGGGAAAAATAAAATCTTATATCAGATACGAAGATGGAAAATGGCTTCATAGTTCCAAACAATCACTTCTTTACAACGGACAGGTTCTTTCTGCGCTTTCTAAGATGTATGTTGCGACAGGCGACAAAAGATATTATGATTCTGCCGAAAAAATAGCTAAAATTTTTGCCCAAAAATACGAAGACGCTGGCAGGCAATATGTTGTTGGAGAATACAGGGCTAAAAATCCAATATCAAATTCTTGGGTAGTTATGTCTTTAATGGATTTTTATAATGTGTCCAAGCAAGATTATTATAAAGAGATTGTCTTTGAGCTTAGTTCCCAGATTATTGTCAATCAAATCAAAGACCCTGCTGATATTTTAAATTATGGACGGATAGATGGAGCCTATTCAACCAGTGGAAATGGTTGGATCTGCGAAGTAATGGCTGATACGCACAAACTGTGCCTTGCAGAAAATAGGCAAGATTGTGAAAAATACAAAGAAGCCATAGTAAATATAATAAGATGGCTGGCGCAATATACCTATACAGATGAGAATAGTTCTGTTTTGAAAAATCCTGAAAGAGCTCTGGGAGGAATTTTTTGGAATAAAGAAACAAAATATGTTCGCACCGATTCTGTGTGCCACGGATTAAACGGATATATGGGAATAATCGATTATCTGGACAACAACTTTTTACTCTCAATCCCGAATAATCAGTGAATAACGAACAACGAAAAAGTGTGGAGGTTTAACCTCCACACTTTTATTTATCATTAATCATTAATCATTAATCATTGTTCGTTGACTTAGTGCTTTTTTGAGGATTAAAATTATTGTTGCGGAAAATAGAGAAATAAGAAAAGCAATCAGGAGCCCAAGATAATTTTTATTGCCACGAGCCTCTTCCCCAAAAGATAAGCTGGCTGGATTGTTAATTGTTTTGTTGGGTTCTGTGCTGGATTGGACATATTCCGTGGCAACGATTTTCTTCTCACTAAAGCCAGAACTATTTTGAGCTTGTGGCGTTCCTGCGGGATTTTCACTTGTTTGCCAGTTCTCAGAAGAATTTCCATTTTTTAATGGATCTATCCTCTCCATCGTTCGTTTGGTTTTATTATCTCCTGCAAACCATGCAGCCGAGCAATCTATATTGTCAATCAGTTCTCCTTGAGCATTAATTAGTTTTAAATGTTTGCCGTTATTATTTAATCCGCCCTTATAAATCAAATCGGCTTTAATCCCTTTGACTGTTTCGTCGTTTGTTCTTTCTAAAAGAAAAAATCCCTTAGCCGGGATTTTCCCTTTCAAAAATATTGCTATATTGTTGTCTTGAGTTTCTATTCTCCACCCATCAAGGTTGACAAGCACTTTCGAAGCATTGTATAATTCAAACCATTCATCGCTATATGAAATATTAGTACCCATCCAAGCAATTTCATTAATGCTTATTTTTTGTGTTTCTATAGTATCATCAGGCGAGGAAGCTAAACAAATCCCTTGGTTGTTTAGGGAAAAAATAATAAACAAGCTAAAGGCTAAGCAAGGAATTTTTAACATTAAATTAAAAATCTTTGAGAAGTTTTGTCTCTAAAGATATCTGCCTTCATGTGCTGATATGCGGATTCTGTGGCAATTCTTCCTTTAGGAGTTCTTTCAATAAAACCGAGTTGCATTAAATACGGCTCGTAAATATCTAAAATAGTTTCTTCTTCTTCTGCTGTTGCAGAAGATAGTGTTTGTAGCCCAACAGGTCCTCCTTTGAATTGTTCAATAATCGCTTTTAAGATTTTTCTGTCTCCGGATTCAAGTCCAAGTTTGTCTATCTCCAAAAAATCTAAAGCTTGTTCTGTAATTTCTTTTGTGATTATTCCTTTGCCTTCAACTTGCGCAAAATCTCGTATTCTTTTAAGGATTCTGTTAGCAGTTCTGGGCGTAAAACGAGAACATTGAGCAATGGCTTGGACAGCTTCAGGAACTATTTCTACTCCCAAAATCTTGCTTGACCTTTGGATTATTTTTTCAATATCTTGCTGGGTGTAAAAATTAAGCTGAAAGGTTGCTCCAAAGCGATTTCTAAGCGGAGAAGTAAGAAGAGCTAATCTGGTTGTTGCTCCAATCAGAGTAAATTGTGGAAGTTTTAATTCCATTGTGCGCGCCATTGGCCCTTTCCCCAAAACAAGATTTAATTTAAAATCTTCCAGAGCAGGGTAAAGAAACTCTTCAATCATTTTGTTCATTCTGTGTATTTCATCGCAGAATAGAATATCTCCTTCCTTGAGGTTAGTCAAAATAGCCGCTAAATCGCCAACTTTTTCAATAGAAGGCCCTGTTATTGTGCGCACATCTGCATTGAGCTCATTGGCAATAATACGCGAGATTGTGGTTTTACCAAGCCCGCTTTCTCCGTAGAAGAGCAAATGCTCAATCGGCTCTTTCCTTTTTTGCGCTGCTTCTATAATGATTTGAATATTCTTTTTTACCTTTTCTTGGCCGATATAGTCTTGAAATGTCTTTGGCCTTAATGTCCTATCAAGGGCTTGATATTCTTTGTTTGCGTCTGCAGAGAGAGAACGACTTGACAAATTCTCCATAAAGTATTACAATTATAGCATAATGAACGTAGTCTTAGTGAGCTAATTTTAAGGCTGGGGACCCTGGGGTTTTTGTAGATGGATGGCTTGGCGCAAGCGAGGTCACACCTCAAAAAATTCTGAAATTTTTGTTGTAAAACTAAATTGGTCCCCAACCTTAGAATTAGCTTTTTGGTTTACGGTTAGTTTTGTAAACCTTGAATCGTCCGATTGTTTAATCTGTTGTTACTCGGTCAACTTCGCTGATAGTCGTGATTCCGTCAATAACTTTTAAAAATCCGTCAGAACGCATCAAAATCATTCCTTTTTTAATCGCCTTTTCTTTCATATCAACGATCGAGGGCGATTTTAATATAAATTTTTCCATTTCATCATCAACAATAAAAATTTCAATAATTGCTATTCTTCCTTTGTATCCAGTAAAATTACATTTTTCGCAACCTTGAATATGTGGTATTTTCGTTTCTGCATTGATTGTTTTTGTTTTAATATTTTTAGGAAGATTTTTCAAATTCTTTTTTATTTTTTTAAGGTCTTCGGGAGATGCTTTTTTAAATTTTACGCAATCTTTGCATACTTTTCTGACAAGTCTTTGCGCTATCACTATATTTAAAGCAGGCGCAATGTTTGTAATTTTTTCTCCCAAAGATTGCAAACGAGCAATAGCTCCAGCAGCGTCATTTGTGTGCAAGGTGCTTAAAACCAAATGCCCTGTCAAAGATGCTTGTATGGCAATCTGGGCTGTTTCGAGGTCTCGGATTTCTCCAACCAGAATTACATCAGGGTCTTGTCTTACTATGGAACGAAGCCCGCTTGCAAAATCATAGCCATGGACTTTGTCAACTTGCGTTTGCGAAACTCCTTTTAAATGATATTCAATCGGATTTTCAATAGTAATAATTTTAATTTCAGGATTCACGATTTCTTTTAAAAATGCATATAGAGTGGTTGTTTTTCCAGAGCCGGTTGGCCCTGTACAAATTATCATTCCATTGGGCTTTTTAATTTCCTTTTTAAGTTGTGTTAGCATGGTTTTCTTTAAACCAAGTTCATCCACTCTAACTGTACGTTCAGGGTTTAAAACCCTGAGAACCAAAGACTCCCCGTATTCAGCGGGGATAGAAGATGTTCTAATTTCAACAGAAAGCTTGTCTATTAAAATAGAAAAACGACCGTCTTGTGGCCGATTTTTTATATTCAACTTTAATTTAGAGAGCAACTTAATTCGAGAAAGTATTTTCTTATATACAGGTATTTCAAAATACAGAACTTTGTGCAGAACGCCGTCAATTCTAATCCGTAGTTTTATCTGTTTTTCTTCTGGCTCAATGTGGATATCAGAAGCATCAAGATAGAACGCCCCAGTCAAAATAATCTGAACCAATTCAGTTGTCATTCCGCCCAAGTTTTTTTGAATAAACTTTTTAAGGTCAGATATATTCTTTACCTTTTTTTGGATATCTTTAATTATGTTAGGAGGGATTGTTATTTCTCCCCTAATCTTTTTTGTTGTTAGCATAATTATAGATGCGAACTGAATTATATAATGAGCTTGTATTGATTGATTCCAATTTATCTTATTTCCCAAAGATAGTCAAATCAGTGATTAATGATCAATGATTAATGTGAGTAGTTGTCAATTGGTTTGTAATCAAGTAGAATTTTAAATATGGAAAACGACACATACATTACAAATAGTTCTGCGCAAACAAAGAAAATGGGCAAGATATTGGCAGAAGAAATTCTAAAATCTAAAGAGTCTAAAAAGCAGGGCTTTGTTATTGGATTAAAAGGAGACCTGGGCTCTGGGAAAACATGTTTTTTACAAGGTTTTGCTAAAGGATTGGGTATTAAAGAAAAAATACTTAGTCCTACTTTTACGATAATGAAAAAATTTCAAATTCCCAAAAAAAGAAATTCACATTACTTGTTGCCCATTGCTCGTTTTTTCTATCATTTTGATTGCTATAGAATCGGGCAGTCTAAAGAAATTTTAGAACTGGGGTTTAAGGAAATTGTTGCTTGTCCTGGCAATGTCGTGGCAATTGAGTGGCCTGAAAAGATTAATAAATTTTTACCTAAAAATATCTTAATCCTAAAATTTGAATTTTTAGACGAAAATACTCGAAGAATTACTTTCAAGCATTAATAATTTGTTGGTATTTATGCTACGATTAAAAATATGACACAGAATAAAAAACTTTTGCTCGTGCTTGATAGTAGCGCTTTAATTCATCGTGCTTATCATGCTGTTCCTGCTTGGACAAACAAAAATGGAGAACAAATAAATGCGGTTTATGGTTTTTTGCTGACCTTTTTCAGGATTATTAGAGAATTAAATCCTAGTTTTGTGGTGGCTGCTTTTGATTTTCCAGCTCCTACTTTTCGCCATATAAAATTTAAAAAATACAAAGCCCAAAGACCAAAAACACCAGCAGAGCTTATTGAACAATTCCCTAAAATAAAAAAGATTTTGAAAAGTTTCGAAGTTCCGATTTTCGAAGAAAAAGGATTTGAGGCAGATGATATTATTGGGACTATTTCCAAACTTGCCCAGCAGAAAAAAAATGGAAAAGGAGATGAAATAGAAACCATTATAGCAACAGGCGATATGGATGCGCTCCAATTAGTTAACGCCAACACAAAAGTTTATTCTCTGAACGGAGGAGCTATTATTTACGACGAGAAAGAGGTTATGAAAAGATACGAAGGGCTTTTGCCAGAACAGTTGCTTGATTTCAAAGCGCTTATGGGCGACCCATCGGATAATATTCCGGGCGTGGCTGGAGTTGGAAAAAAGACTGCTTGTATGCTTATTAATAAATTTGGTTCTTTGGACAATGTTTACAAAGAAGTCAAAGCAAATACTCAGGGTTTTGAGAAAAACGAGAACAAGAATATAAAAGAAATTGGCGTTTCCGAGAGAATTAAAAATAAATTATTAGACGATATAGATTCTGCGTTTCTCTCAAAAGAGTTGGCTTGTATAAAATGTGACATGGGCATTAACCTTGATTTTGAAAAATCTAAATGGAAAGAGTATAATAAAGAAGAAGTAGAAGCCATTCTAAGAGACTGGGGGCTTTATGGCTTAATTAAAAAATTACCAAATATAGAAGAAGAGAAACAAGAAAAAATAGAATTAAGGTTATTTTGATTTTAGAGCTTTGTTTAGTGTAGCTATAATTATTTAGTAAAAATAAAATTAATGTTTTGGGGAAACAAAAAAAAAGACAATAATGACAAGACTTCTCCGGCGCCAGTTAAAAAAGAAAATTACGGAGCGCCGAAAGATTTATCAATTATTTCTTATTTAAAGGATGGCATTTTAGTTTTTGACAAGAACAACAAACTTCTTTTAATAAATCCTCAGGCTGAGAAATTTCTCGCAATTGAAAAAGAAAAAGTTTTAGGTAAATCGGTTTTAAGGATGAGTCGCTTCCCTGCTTTTAGAAAATTGATTTCTCTTCTAGGGGCAGGAATTATGGAAGTAGATGAAGAAGAATTGCAAGTGCGAGGAAATCGAATCCTGAGCGTATCTTCTATTCAAATAAAAATCCAAAACAAAAAGGTAACCTCTCTAATCATTTTGCATGACATTACAAAAGAGAAAATGTCGCAAGAAATCAAAAGCAGATTTATTGCTTTAGCTGCTCATCAACTGAGGACTCCAAGTTCTGCTGTGAAATGGAGCACAAAAATGCTTTTAGAGGGAGAAATGGGAGAATTAAGCACTAAGCAGAGAATAACTATTGAAAAAACATATAAGACAAATGAAAGAATGATCGCTCTTATTAACGATCTTTTGGATGTAACAAAAATAGAAGAAGGAAAATATATTTCTAAAAAAAGCCTTGCAGACATATTAGTGGTTACCAAGTCTGCGATAGAATTATCTAAAGATATAATAGAAGAAAAAGGCATTAATCTTAGTTTTGCGCAACCACGCGAGACAATTCCAAAAGTTATGATAGACAAAGAAAGAATGAAAATAGCTATTGGGAATATACTTGATAATGCAGCAAGATATACCTCTACTAACGGGAAAATCTCAATTTTGCTTAAAGTTGAAAGAAAAGAAATAGAAATTCAAATCAAAGACAATGGCATTGGCATTCCATATGGCGAGCAGAAAGACGTATTTAATATTTTTCATAGAGGGAGCAATGCGATGAAAGTAGATACACAAGGAACTGGGTTGGGTCTTTTTATTGCTAAAAATATTATCGAGGCCCATGGAGGCAAAATTTGGTTTAATTCAAAACTTAAACAAGGTACAACTTTTTATTTAACAATTCCAACAAAAGAAGAATTTTCCGAATTTTTACGAGAAGACCTCTATTAAATGTTGTTTTCTTTTTTAGAAAAGGTAGAATAAATTAATTAACAACTATCAATAGACAATAATAATGAACGGATAATAATAATTAATTATTTACTGTTCATGGTTCATTGTTTATTGTTTGCTCACTTATTTTATGGCAAAAAAAATACTAGTGGTAGAAGACGATAAATTTCTCAGAAAAGTAATTTCTTTAAAACTTGATCGCGAGGGATATGAGGTCTCTGAGGCAGTAGATGGCGAAAAAGGCGCAGAAAAAATTAAGAAAGAAAAACCAGATTTGGTTTTACTTGATTTAATTTTGCCTGGCATAGACGGATTCGAGGTTTTGTCTAAAGTCAAAACAGATCCTGTTTTATCTAAAATTCCTATTATCATTCTCTCGAATCTTGGACAGAAAGATGACATAGAAAAAGGGCTCAAGATGGGAGCGAATGACTATTTAGTTAAAGCTCATTTTACTCCAGACGAAATAATAACAAAGATTAAACTTATTTTGGATTAATCTCTACCTTGAATTGCAAAATGCATTTCGTAATTCAAGGTAATCTATAGAAGATGAAAGGTAAACTATATTGGATAATATTAATCGTTGTGATGGTTGCAACAGGAGTAGGATTAGTTTGGATGATTAGAGAATCTTCAGAGGCAGAATCTCCTTCTCAAGGAAAAAGACTTGAGCTTGTAGGGAAAATTTCTGGAGCTGGTTCTCCTAATTATCTAAACGGAGCAATTTCCGTGCATATTTCAGAAAACCATGCATATATTGCTTCTTTGCAAGACAGTTCTCTTAGCATTTTTGATGTTTCTGTCCCCGAAAATCCAAGATTAGTAAAAGTACTTTCCGGTACAGGAGATTCGAACTATTTAGGAGGATCTAGCTCGGTTTTTGTTTTGGAAGACAAGGCATATGTTGCATCATCCATAGACGATGCTTTGACTATATTCGATGTGTCTGAGCCTGCAAATTCTAAACATTTAGGTGTAATTTCTGGAACGGGGGCTCCAAATTATTTAGATGGAGCTAATTCTGTCTATGTGGTTGGAGAAATTGCTTATGTTGCGGCTTTTGACGAAAAAGCTCTAACCTTAATAGATATTTCAGACCCAACGGATCCTAAATATCTTGGCTCGGTTTCTGATAAAACTTCTCCCTATTTAGATGGGGCAAGTAGTGTTTCTGTTGAAAATGGATATGCCTATGTTACCACTACTGGAAACGATGCTTTAAGTGTTTTAGATATTTCTGACCCGATTATGCCAAAACACATTGGAATAGCAAAAGGAGCTGGTTCTCCTAATTATCTAAACGGAGCAAGTTCAGTATTTGTTTTAGGTAACAAGGCATATGTTGCTTCTGCCTATGACGACTCAATGACTATCTTTGATGTCTCTGATGCAACTGCTCCTTTGTATTTAGGTAATGTCCACGGACAAGGAACGCCAAGCTTTTTAGGTGGAGCAAGTTCAGTATTTGTTTCAGGAGATATGGCATATATTACTTCAGCCGAAGATAATGCTTTGTCGGTTTTTGACATATCTCAACCAACTAATCCAAAGTTTATTGATTCAATCTATGGAAAAGAAGACTCTTCTTTTCTGGCAGGCGCTTGGTCTGTATATGCTACTGGAGAATATATCTATGTAGCAAGTCTTGAAGAGGCGTCTCTCTCTATCTTTAGGCTTTTGGACTAATGTAGAACAGGAAAAGACAAAGAGTGCAAAACAAGCTCGGGGAAAACCTGAGTTTGTTTTATTTTCCAGAAAAGGTAAAATTAAAAATAGAGATTGCTTAATTGTTAGAAGTTTTTAATGAAATGATCTGAGGTTTCAAAAAGTATTTTGTAGTTCAAAAATTATAAATAAAATTTAAATCTAAAAATTAAAATTTTTTTATGACAAATAATAAAATTTCACAACAAGAAGTTCGCAGAGTTATGTTAATTCCGGGAATGGTTCGAGGCATTGTTTTCAAAACCGATTTTGAGTATGTTAAAAACGAATTAGGAGAAAATAAGACCGATCTTTTGAGAAAGAAATTAAATGATTGGGAAAATCCTATTGATTATCAGACAATAAAACCCCTTCAATGGTACCCCATTGGGCTAAGAGTTCTTTCTTTGCTGGCCATAGAAGAGGCTTTTGGATGGGGTGACAAGGAAATTTTTGATTTAGGCAGTTCATCTCCAAAGTATTCTTTTCCTGCAACTATGCTGATGAAGTATTTTATTTCGATTGAAACAGCAGTTAAAGAGGCGTCTCGATTATGGCAAAAACACTATTCGGTTGGAGAATTAGTTCCAGCCAAAGTTGACGAAAAACAAAAACAATTAATTCTTCATCTTAAAAATTTTAGAATTGACCCTGTTCTGTGCGTTTCTTTAAAAGGCTATTTTTTTTGTATAGCCCATTATGTTATTAGAAGTAAAAAAATAACCATTCAAGAGACTAAATGTATGTTTAAAGGTGGTCCCTATCACGAATATTTAATTGAATGGGAGTAGAAATTTTTGTAAGTTAAACCGTGTCAGGAAAAATCAGAAAATATTAAAATATGTCTAAGCAAAATTTAAAAGAAATACAAGAAAAACTAAAAAGAACAGAGGAAGACCTAGGGGATTTGCAATGCTATATTAGCGAATTTTCCGCTGCATTGCCCATAGCTGTTTGTTCTTTGAGCGGTATCGGGGTTATCATTTATGTCAACAAAGCTTTTGAATCTTTAACAGATTACAAGGTTATAGATATAGTTGGAAAACCTATAGGCAATATTTTTTTAGAAAAGAAAAAAATAGATAATCTTTTAGAAAATACTTTTCAAAAGAGAAGTATTGGAAGCGACGATTTAATATTGTTAGATAGAAACAAAAAACAAATTTCAACAAATGTTTCTTTTTCTGTCAGGCAAGATACTAAGGGGAATTTTATAGGCTACTTTGTAAGTATCACAGATATAGAGGAATCGGTTGAGCTGAGAGAGAAATTGGAAGAAAAGGTTGACGAAAGAACAAAAGAATTAGAAAAAGCGAAAGAGGCATTAATTCATATGTTGGCAGAAGCAGAAACTGCGCGTCAGGAAATGGAAGAAGAGAAAAACAGAACAATGTCTATTATTTATAATTTCACAGATGGACTTTTGTTTTTTGACAAAAGAAAAAGATTTTCTTTAATTAATCCTAAGGCAAGATATTTTCTTGGAATCAAAGAAGAAAGAAGAATGATAGGAAAGACTGTCTTAGAATTACCTTCTTTGCGTCTTCTACACAAGCTTATAAATGAAAACAGAAAAGTATCTAGAGAAGAGGTTTACATTAGGAAAGATTTAGTTCTGGAGGTGACCATAGTTTTAATTTTTACTGAGAAGAATATAACGGGATACTTAGTGATATTACACGATATTACCAGAGAAAAATTAATAGAGAAAATGAAAACAGAATTTGTGTCTTTGGCTGCACACCAACTGAGAACTCCTTTGTCTGCGATTAAATGGACCATAAAAATATTTTTAGAAGGAGATTTGGGAAAAATAAACAAAGAACAGAAAGAATTTCTTGAAGGTGCTTATGACTCAAATGAAAAAATGATTACATTGGTTAACGATCTTTTAAATACTACGAAAATAGAAGCAGGCAAATATGTCTATAAACCTATTTTGGTTAATATTAAAGATATGGTCGAAGAAGCAATAATTCTATGCAAAGAAAAAGCCGAAAAGAGAAATATTACGATTGAAATGAATCGTCCAAAGCAAAAGCTAAAAAAAATCAACATAGATGTTGAAAGAATGAAAATAGTCTTCGCTAATCTTTTTAACAATGCCATAAACTACACTCCGCCCGGTGGAAAGATAATTGTTTCACTGAATCAAACCAAAAAGGAAATAACATTTTCCATTAAAGATAATGGTATTGGAATTCCCGTGAATCAATACAAGAGAGTTTTTACTAAATTTTTCAGAGCAACTAATGCGATAAGAAAAGAAACAGAAGGCACAGGACTGGGTCTTTATATTGCGAAAAATATTGTTGAAGCGCATAAAGGCAAAATCTGGTTTGAATCTCGAGAAAATACAGGCACTACCTTTTATATTACTTTGCCTATTAATACGAAATGATCTTCTTGAATTATTTTTTAAAAAAATGTAAAATTAGAATAAGCCGATGGATGATAAGCTACGTGCAAGTCATAATAAATGATAAATAATCAACGATAAGTAATTATTTATTGTTCTCTGCTCGTTGCTTGCTGTTCATTGCTGTTATTTTATGAAAAAAAAGATTTTAATAGTAGCAGACGAAAAAAATTTGATAGAACTTCTTAAGAAAAAATTGACTAATGAAGATTATGAAGTTTCTGTGGCGCATAATGGAGAAGAAGGGCTTAGGACTATGAAAAAAATAAAACCTGATCTTATTTTATTAGATATTGTTATGCCCAGAATAGATGGCTTTGAAGTAATGGAGGCAATGGCAAAAGACGATAAATTGAAAAATATTCCAATTGTAGTTGTATCTAATTCAGGACAATCGGTTGAGATTAATAGAGCGCAAAAATTGGGCGCTGAAGACTGGATAGTTAAAACTGAATTTGACCTTCAAGAAGTAATCGAAAAAGTTAAAAAACATATTAATTCCTCTTTTTAATATTTAAAAATAAGATTAACCAAAATAGTATGGAAAAAAATATTTTAATTGTTGAAGATGATCAATTCCTCCGTGAACTAATTGGACAGAAGCTCGTAACCAAGGGGTATAACATAATTGAAGCAGAAGATGGCAGAAAAGCTATAAAAGAAATCAAAAAAGAAAAACTAGATTTAATTTTGCTTGATCTGATTTTGCCAGACATAGACGGATTTGAGGTTTTGGCGCAGATTAAGGGAGATCCTACTCTCTCGAAAATTCCTGTTATCATTCTCTCAAATCTTGGGCAAAAAGATGACATAGAAAAGGGATTGAAAATGGGAGCAAATGATTATTTGATTAAGGCGCAGTTCACACCGGAAGAAGTTGTTGAGAAAATTAAGGTAATTCTAAAATAAAGATTTTAGATCACAGGCAACAAATTTTTATCAAACAAAGCCCTCAATAGGGCTTTGTTTGATAAAAAAGGTATACATTATGATTATTTTCCTTTTTGGAGAAGATAATTTCAGGATAAGAGAAAAACTGAAATCAATTACAGAACATTATACAAAAATCCACAAAAGTGGATTGAATTTGAAATATTTTGATTGCGATAAAAAATCT
>CAYNRO010000004.1:0-2796 GCA_964399845.1 uncultured Candidatus Saccharibacteria bacterium
CACATTGAACGCACGTCAGATGGTTTCATTTCTGAATTGATGTAATTAGCAAAATAATTAGTACCATATTTCGCAGACGCTTCAAAAATTCCATTAAAAGCAGGTTCGTCCCAGGGAAAATCTTTTGTTATATTGATGGTCGGAATAGGGAAAGAAAAAGGACGGCCATCTTTGTCCCCTTCCAATATGACTTCATAAAAAGCTTTGTTAAGCGTTTTCATTTCTTCTTGAAATTCTGCATAAGTTTCTTGCTGGGGTTTTCCGCCAATGATTACAGGTTCTTTGGCAAAAACAGGCGAAGGACTTAGGTCTAAAGTAATGTTACTGAAAGGCGTCTGAAAACCAACTCGCGTAGGCACTCCCATATTATACATAAATTCCTGTAAGGCCTGTTTTACTTGTTTATAATCTAAATGGTCGTATCTAACAAAAGGAGCTAAAAGAGTATCGAAGTTGGAAAAAGCAACAGCACCGGCAACTTCGCCTTGCAAAGTGTAAAGGAAATTAACCATCTGACCCAAAACAACCCTTAAATGTTTGGCAGGACCAGCAGCAACTTTGCCCGGCACCCCTCCAAAACCTTTCAGTAAAAGATCGTGTAAATCCCAACCAGCACAATAAGCTCCAAGTGTATCTAAATTATGGACATGAAAATCACCATTTTCGTTTGCATCTCTAACCTCTTTTGGGTAAACCTTGTTAAGCCAATATTTTTTAACAATGTAAGAAGTTGCATAATGGTTCAAACCTTGCAAAGAAAAAGTCATATTGGCGTTTTCTTTAACTTCCCAATCAATTTTTTCTAAATATTGGTCAACTTTCTCGATTGCTTCGTCGCTGATATCCTGTACTTCTCTTATTCTTCTTCTCTGGTCTCGATAGAGAATAAATGCTTTAGCAATTTCAATTAAATTATCTAAAATCAAAACTTCTTCCACGATATCCTGAATTTGTTCCACTTGCGGAATTTCATCTTTCTTAAAACGATGATTAAGAGTTTTGATTACCCTGTCTGAAACGGTTTTAGATTCTTTACCATTACCCTGCTCAGTAGCAATAAAGGCTTTTGAAACAGCTTTTCTGATTTTTTCTTCATTAAAGTCTCTTATGGAACCATCTCTTTTTTGAACTTTTGTAATTTTATTTTCCATTGTTGCTTTCTCTATTGCTTTTTAATTTGAATATTACTTCATTCTACTCTCAATAAAACAAGGGGTCAAATTTTCACCGAAACCCCTCTAAAGATATTAGTTTTCCACAACTAATTATTCTTTTAAATCAGAATCATTAAGAAACGGGAGAAGCGAGGAATAGATTTCTTTAATTTCGTCTTTGGCGTCAAGAGATGTCTCTACGATTGGAGTTAATTCTGAAATAGCTTTAAAAATATTTTTATCATAGGAGATTTTGCCTAAAAAATTCTGGCCGGCCCATTTTTTGATATGATTGAATATCTTTTTATTTATATCCCATTTATTAATCGTCAGCTTCCAAGGAATTCTAAAATGTTCTACAACCTTTAAAACCCTTTTTAAATCAGCCAAGCCAGAAAGAGTCGGTTCCGTAATAAGAAAGGCAAAATCAACGTCTTGGATAGAGGCAATAACAGGACAGCCGGTTCCAGGAGAAGAATCAATAATCATTAATTCTTTTTTAAATTTTTCTGCTTGTTGCTTGATTTCCGAAACTACTTTTCCAGAACCTGTTTCTCCGGGAAAAAGATGTCCTGAAACTAAAGGAAAATTGTATTTAGTATTTTTAATCTTTATCTCGCCATTTTTTACTGCTTTCATTTTAATCGCTCCCTGGGGACAGAAAAATTCACAAGCCCCACATCCTTCGCATAAAAAATAATTTAATTTTAATTTTTCCTTTTCTACTATCAGGGCCTTGAATTTACATTTCGGCGCGCATTTCTGTGCTTGTGCGCTGTTTATTTTATTATTATCGATCAAGGGTTTTTCAGAAACACTAATCTTTCTTTTCTCGTCCCAGTTACCAATTTCATTAAGCCAAACAGCTAAATTGGGAGCATCAACATCACAGTCAACAGCAACAATTTTATGTTTGTCTTGGGAAAATAAAATTGCCAAAGACGAAGCCAACATTGATTTGCCGACACCTCCTTTCCCGCTTATAATTGCTATTTTTTTCATATTATAAATATTGAATAATTTCTATTTGAACTCTTTTAGAATTTGGAAATCTTTTTTTAATTCATCTTTCATATTAGGATTATAAACCGCAACAGCTGGATGAAAAAGAGGAATAATTTTTATCTTTCCAAAACTGGCTTTGGCTTCAAATACTTTTCCGTGAATTTTACTAATACCTTGAATTTCTGCTTCAAGTCCATATTTTTCCATTAATGTTTGCATTGAATGCCTACCCAAAAGGCAAATGACTTTTGGTTTTATAGCCTCAATCTGTTTCTCTAAATAAGGAAAACAGGCTTTAATTTCTTGTTCTTCGGGATCACGATTGTCAGGCGGCCTGTCTTTCAAAATATTGGTAATATATACATCTTTTCTTTCTATGCCTGCTGATTCAAGTAATTGATCTAAAATTTTTCCAGATGCTCCACAAAACGGACGCCCTGTTTTTGCTTCTTGCAGGCCCGGAGCCTCTCCGATAAAAATAATTCCAGCTTGATGATTACCTTCTCCGACAACTGGGTAAAATGTATTCTTAACCCGTTTTTCGTAAAGATTACATTTTTTGCAATTAATGACTTCCTCTTTAATTTTTTTAAGTTGTTTTTCTATTTCTTCTTTTTTCATATAATTTATTATTGAT
>CAYNRO010000004.1:2896-15628 GCA_964399845.1 uncultured Candidatus Saccharibacteria bacterium
AATTTTTTTAAGTTGTTTTTCTATTTCTTCTTTTTTCATATAATTTATTATTGATTATTAATCGCTTGCGCTAATATATTTTCTGCTGATAAAGATAACTATCGTGGAAACAATAACGGCTAAGAATAAAGTTTCGAAAACCGCTGAAATATTTTCTAATAGACTTGGCTTAAATATTAAAATCGCTCCTAAAGATAATATCATAACCCCGGACATTAATTTTAACCTTCTAACCCAAATTTTGCTAAAGTTTTTTCTTCCCAGGGTCAAAGCAAAAATTAAAACTATGGTTGCCAATGGAATTATATATACAATGTTATAAAGACCTAAATAAAGATAATACTGCAACGCAGGAAGTTCTTGTCTTGCTAGGGCCCCTGCATAAATCATTGGAAATCCAAAAGTGCACAAAAGCTCGTACAGATTAACAGTGCCAGCTATTATTGTTGCGGTTGCGATTAATGCCAAGTTTGATTTCGCCAAACTTAATTTTTTAACCTTTTCAAAGAATTTTAATTTCCCAGTTTTTGTTAATGTCAGCGAAACGCCTTTTTGGAAAAAGAAATAATCTTTAATATTTATTAATCCTGTGATCATAGCCACAATTCCTGCAATCAATGTTAAGATTACCATTCCTCTGCCCAACTGAAAAACGTTAAATAACAACGCCATAAACAGAAAGTAGAAAAGAGCAGAAAAGAAAATGAAAATACCTCCCACTAGAATAATTTTTTTTCTGGCTCCTGTTAATCCAAAAAGAGACGCTAATAAAAAAGTTAAAATAAAAAAAGCGCAAGGATTAAATCCGTCAGCCAGTGCTATTAAAAAAGTAAAAACAGGCAGGGATAATTTTTTAATTTCTACTTTACCAATAAAAGGAAGGTCAATAATTTCATTAGTTTCTTTCTCAGATTGATTTTCGTCAATAAAATTATATTCTAAAGAACTTTCGGAAATAGTTATTTTAATGGCATTCTCAAAATCGGCATAAGCAATAAAATCAGCATTTTCTGGGAAAGCACTGCCCGAGAACAAAGCTTTTTCAGGATTGACTATTTCAAAATTCCTACCTTTAATTGTAGCGAAAATATCTTCTTCAAAAAGTAATTTTTTCGCGAGTTGATTATCTATACTCTGACCTCCCTTTATATTTATAGGTATAGGCGCACCATTCCATTGAAAAATCCAGCTATTGTCGTCCTGCTTGATTAAAATTCTTTTGTTTGCCCAAATTTTTGGATTAGCAGGTAATTTGTTAAGATTAATATCTTCAAAATAGACTGAACCTTCAAGCAAAAGACAGGGGTTAGCTTGCGCGGTTTTTATTTTTTCTTCTGCTACTGGAACTTCTATCCTTCCCAATCTAATATTATTTTTATTGATTACTATTTGCGGAACAGATGGTTGAACCCTGTGCTCTTTAGAATATTTGCCGAAAAAAACTGAGTTTGGATTCTGCCAATCGCCATATTCCCATGTATATTCAATCGCAATAAAATTAGGGTATTCTGCTGTCCATTGCAATAAAACCACAGGGTCCGTATAAGCGCAATTCGGACATCCAATAAATGTAAAATAAGTTGAGCAAAATTTGTTGTCTTCAGCTCTGCTAAAATTTGGAATAAAAAACAACCCTAAAATGAAAAAAAACAATAAAATTAGGATTATTTTATTCTTCATATGTATATAAATTAGACGATGATTATTTATCCTTGGTCTCCAGGATAGCTTGAACCAAAATATCTTTCTCGACTATTCCAGAAAATCTTTTAATTTCCTCCCCTTCTTCGTCTAGAAACACAAAAGTAGGCAAACCTAAAATCTTATAATTATTAATTGCTTCGGGATGGTCATCTATTTTAATCATTGCTGTTTCAAGCCAAGAATTTTCTTGTTCTATTTCTTCCCAGCGCGGAACCATTACTTCGCAACCAGGGCACCAAGAAGCTCCAAATTTTAAAACTTTCATAACTTCTATTTAAATTATTTTAAATAAGGTCTTCGACTTTTTTTAATTTATGATTTTCTGATTTTTTATAAAGCTCTGTCTCAAAAACAGGCTTTTTTTGTTTATAAAAAATACCTATCGGAATTTTAGAGCCATTGTCTTCGTATTCCCATTCTTCAATTTTCTGCATAATTTTATTTTTTGTATCTAATTGACTACTTTCCATTTCATAGACTCTCTCGTTGTACAATCCATAGGTATTGAAAAATGTAATACAAGGTTGCAGAATATCAATAAAAGAAAAACCACTGTGCTCAACGGCTTTCACGATTAAATTTTTAAGATGATCTTCTCTGGCAGAATACCCTCGAGCGATAAAGCTTGCATTAGACGCTAGCATAAGCTTAAGAGGATTAAACGGCTCTTCGACACTGCCTTGCGGAGCTGACGCACCTTTAAATCCTTTGGGCGAAGTGGCAGTGAATTGGCCTGTTGTCAAAGCGAAATTCCTATTATTATGAACCAAAACAGTTATATCAGTATTTCTCTTGGCAGCATGGATTAAATGGGCAATGCCCTCGTTATAACATCCTCCATCTCCCATAAAAACTATTACCTTGAGCTCTGGATTTCCCAATTTTATCCCTTGCGCCGAAGCAATCGGTCTTCCGTGCAAAGAACAAAAACTATTTAAGTTTAAATAATCAACAATTTTAGAACTACAACCAATTCCACTCACTATTGCTATCTTGTTTCTTTTTACCCCTTTCTTTTCTAATTCAAGGACTGCCTTTTTGAAGACATTTAAAATTCCGAAATTTCCACATCCCGGACACCAAGTATTCTCACAATTAGTATCTAATTTCATAATTATAATAAATAATTAATGATAAATAATTATTTAATCCCCCGTTCTATCTCCTCTGGCAAAAACGGACGCGCATCATATTTTAAAACTTTTTTATCTACTTTTATGCCATAAGAATTTAAAACTTTCTCCATCTGACCAGTTGCATTTGTCTCAAACAAAATTAATTTTTTAACTCCTTTCAAGACTTCCTTCATTTGCTTCTCTGGAAACGGCTGAATAATTACTGGCTGTATCATTTTAACTCCTAATTTTTCTGCCACCTCCTTGGCAGGTCCTTTAGTTGAACCCCAAACAATAATCGCTTTTTTAGAATTTTTGTTTCCAAAAACATTAACTGCGTTTAATTTTTCAACTTCTTTTTTCATTCCTTCAAATTTTCTTAAACGTTTGTCCTGCATCTTTTTTATGCCATCAATATCGTCTATCGTAATGCCAAACTCGTCGTGCTCATAGCTATTTATTTTTACAACCGCATCCTTCTCTCCCATAAATGCAATAGGAGAAATTCCATTTTTTGTGATTGTGTATCTTTTATACTCTCCTTGTTGTTTGTCCCACATTGTTGGCTCTGTGCGTTTAACTTTATTTAAAACGGTTTTGTCAAAACTAAAAGTGCTTTCTGAAATTTCTTTATCTATTAATAAAATTGAAGGTGTCTGGTATTTCCAAGATAGGTTTAAAATTTCACCTGACCATAAAAACGCTTCTTCTGCGTCACCCGGAGCAATAACAAACTTCAATATATCTCCGTGTCCCGCAAATAAAGTGAAAAGCAAATCTCCTTGAGCTGTATATGTAGGAACACCGCTCGCAGGAGACATTCTTTGACTCTCTACTATTACCAGGGCGCTTTCATTCTGCGCAGCTAAACTTAACGCTTCTGTCATCAACGCAAATCCACCCCCAGAGGTCCCCACCATAGTTCTTGCTCCTGAGCAAACAGCTCCAATTGCGGCATTAGCAACAGCTATTTCATTTTCCAAATGCACGACATTAACGCCAAGGCTATCTTTGTTTTTAGCCAAATAATGCAAAACCCCGGAAGCAGGCGTCATTGGATACGCAATATAAAGATTAAGACCTGCTTGCACAGCTCCTAAAGCAACAGCTTCATTTCCGCTTATCAATGGAAGAGTTTTTTGTTTTAATTTTTCAATTTTAAAATCGCTTTGAATTTCATCGAATATCGTTTTCGCTATTTTAAGATTTAAATCTTGCGACCTCTTTATTTCTTCTTTTAAAACTTTTTCCAAAACTTGCCATTTAATTCCAACAGTTTTGGCAAACCCTGCGATAATCGCAATATTTTTCATTATCGGAATACCCCCTAATTCCCTGACAATTTTTTGAGCAGGAATACCTCTTTTATTTTTTAAATTTAAAAAATATTTTCCACTATCATATATCATTACTCCATTTTTATCTAAATCTTTTTTGTGTTCCGTCATTGTTCTCTCGTCTAAAGCTAAAAGAAAATCATTTTTTCCTTTATGCGATAAAATCTTTTCTTTAGATGCTCTGATATTAGAAAAATTATGACCACCTTTAATCAAAGACTGATAATCGTCGTAAATAAAAATCCGATAACCATATTCGGAAAATAATTTGGCAATAATAAATCCAGCTTTGCGCGAGCCTTGACCAGCCTCCCCGCCTATTAAAATTGAATATTCTTTGTTCATAAAATATTTGTATCTTTAAACTAAATTTCGTAATCAGAAGACAACAATTTCCCTTGCGAATATGCATCTGCTATTTCTTTTGAATAAGGAATTTCTTTTTCAATTTCTATTTTAAACTTTTTTGCGATTTGTTCAACTCTTTTTTTGTTGCCTAAATCTGATTGGTTTAAAATTATCTTAGCTGGAACTTTTAATTTTTTACATAATTCTAAAATTAATTCTAAATCGTAAGCCCCCATTGGCGTTGGCTCGGTTACACAATAAGCAAAATCAGCACCCATAAGAGCTGAAATAACAGGACAATGCGTGCCAGCTGCAGTGTCTAAGAAAAGATAATCTGCTTTGATTTTTTGCGCAAAATTTATGGCAAAATTCTTGGTTTCATCAACAATTGGACCTGTTTCTTCTAATCCCGGTTTGGATAATCCCGTGATTAAATAAAAATTTTGCGATTTATTGTTTGTAATTTGTGGTTTGCTTTGGTAAATTTCTCCTGTCTCTTCTTTTATTGTATCAATCGCTTCCTGAGGACAAACTATTGAACAAGCTCCACAACCAGAGCATAGGTCTTTAATAAAAACAGGAAACCCATCTTTGGGTTGAAAAATAGCATTCTGCCTGCAAGTTTTTGCGCATAAACCACATTTTTTACACTTCTTTTTATTTAATTTAGGAAATTCAGAATATGTATTTTGTTTCTTATCTTTCAATTTCTGGTTTAACAGCAGATAATCATTTGGACACTCAACGTCACAATCTGCTAAAACAACTTTTTGGCCTTTTCTAACCATTTCCATTGCAATTAAAATAGCAACAGTGCTTTTCCCAACTCCACCTTTTCCTCCTGTAATAGCAATTTTTTTCATATAAATACAATCATTGATTATTTAAATTCTTGTTTTTGTCGGCTGTTTCAGAAGTTTTATTTTATTTGTTAAAAATTTCTTAACAGCTTCTTGGGCGGTTTCTTCTTTGTCAACAATATACACATCGATTATATTCTTCTCAAAGGCATTTAAAGTAATCGGTCCCATTTCTTTTCCAATCACTGAATTTATTTTCTCCTTGATGATAAATTCGCAGACCATTAACCCAGCTCTTTCTTTTTTCTCTTTAAATGGATTTTCTTTAACATAAAAATTTACTATTTTCCCTTTGTCTGTGTTTATAAAAATAAAATTTTCGGCCCTGCTAAAATGATGCGAAATTTTAGAATTAATGCCATTGTCTGTTTCCAAAGGAATACAAATTTTTTGTTTTTCGGGCCTGTCAACGGAAACAGAAACTAAAAAAGAATCCACTGCTTTAATCTTTGCCTTAACTTCGCTTTCTATGGCAGAAGAAATTTCAGAAACTTTTTTGATATTGGCCGTTTTCCCAATTTTGACTTTAACTTCTCCTAAAATAAAAGGGCCTGCTTTTCTTAGTTTCAAATTTTCAAATCCCCTAATATCAGAAATATTTTCTAAAATATTTTTTATCTTTCTCTCAACTTCTTTATTTGGAGAAACATCCATCAAGGCAAAAATAGCATCTTTGCCAAATTTAAAAGCTGTTTGAAAAATAAAAAGGGAAATTAGAATACCTGCCACCCCCTCTAAGTAAGGAATTTTTAACCAGCTTGAAAATAATCCAATTAAAACAACAGAAGAAGAGAATAGGTGTATTCTTGATTCTTTGCCATCGGCAATTAAGCTCTGGGAATTTATTTTCTCCCCAACCTTCATCTCATAGGTTCCAATAAAGAACATTACTATTCCATCTAAAAGAGCAACACCTATTGCTATGAAAGGAATATTCAATTTATACTCTATGAAAATTTTATTAATGCTTTCTCTAAGAATAACAAAACCCGCAAACAGTATAAGAATAGAAATTAAAAAAGATGCAATACTCTCTGCTTTAAAATAGCCATACTGAAATTTATCGCTTGGTTTCTTACTTGCAACTCTTAACCCAAGCCAAGCCACAAAAGTAGAGACAGCATCAGCAGCGCTATGCACTGCATCTGCAATTAAAACTAAACTGCCTGACAGCAGCCCTACTATCCCTTTTGCCAAAGCAAACAAAATTGTTACCGAGCCGGCTGTAATTGTTGCGCGTTGGCCTATTTTAAGTATCTTAGACATCTTTGTTTTTGAGTTATTCTTGAATTATGAAATTCAAAAAGTATCTTAGTCTCGACTTGCCCCGTTTCCAAGTCCTCTTCCACCACCTGCTCCTCCACCCGATCCATCTCTTCTACCCATTCCGCTTCCTCTGCCAAAACCACCCCCCAAAGGTTGTTTAATTTCTTTAAGTTTTCCTTTCTCAAAAGTAAGTAAAGCTTCTTTTATTGTTGATCCATTGGTTATTTGAAAAACTTTAATACCTGAATTACTCAAAACATCAAACGCCTTAGGCCCTATGTTGCCTGTAATAATTATTTCCGCTCCAGCATCAGATACAATTTGGGCAGCTTGAATTCCAGCTCCTCTTATGGCATTAACACTTTTGTTTTGGATAGATTTAATTTTCTTTTTGCCTTCCGTAAAAACAAAATAAAGGCTTCTTCCAAAACGAGGGTCAACTAAAGAGTCTAAGTCAGAACCATTGCTTGTAATACAAATTTTCATATTTTTATAATAGTTTAAATTTATTAATTATTAATCCAAAATCATATCCTAATTTTTTTGCAGCTCTGCGACAAAAAACCATTCTATCTGTAAAAATTTCAAAGTATTCCATAATTGGAACAAAATTAGTATCAATCTTAAGCGTTAAAACAACTTTCTTTTTATTTTTATCAACCCGTATAGCACTCATTGTTGTGGCATAATTTACCCTATCGTGAATATCTGATTCTATTTTTTTCAACTCTTTAACGATTACCCTTGAACGATGGACATCTGATTTATCTGCCAAAACCACTATTGCGGAAATTGAATTAGCAAAACTCATATCCTCAACTTTTTTATCATGATTAGCGATTGCTTGCATTATTATTACCAATTCCGCTGGACTAAAATCTTCTCTAAAGATTTGATGAAAAAGCAAAGAACCAAAATAATTATGATAAGTTCTACTCAGGAAATTTGCCATATCGTGGCAATATCCCGCAATGGCAGCTAATTCTTCTGCTCTCTTGCTTAGTCCAATTGCTTTAGCAATGGTTCTGGCTCTTTCCGCAACTAGGTCGCAATGACGAAAGCCATGGTCTGTATAGGAAAGATCAGCCAAAGCAACCTCTGTTTGTTCAATAAATTTTGATATCTCCGGATGTTTTTTCACATCATTTAAAGTAATCATTTTTTTGTTTACTAAATTATTAAGTCAAATAATTAAATAATTTTTTTCTTTTTTAGGAAAAATACGAACCCTATCCAAACAGCTATAACAACTAAAACTAAATAGAAAAAAACAGAATGACTTTCTGCAAAGGGCAATAAAACATTCATGCCATAAAGTCCTGAAATTGCCGCTGGAATACTAATCATAACAGTAAACACGGTCAAGATTGTAAGAATTTTGTTTAATTTATTTGACAAGAAAATGACATAGTAGCTTCTTGTATTCGAGATACCTTTTAAAGAAGACTTGCAAAGATTGAGCCCTTGCATTGATTCTATCATAAGGTCTTCTAAGATTTCTTTGTCTTGCTCAAAAAATTTTATTTTACGAACAGTTTTTTCGTAAAGCCGATTCATATAATAGTAAACAGAAACAAGGTTATTCAGAACATCTTCCTGTTCCAATAAAATATTAAGTTGTTTTTCTTCTAATTCTATCGATGATTTTTTTTGGATCTGAACCATTTTGACAACATCGTCTGTCAGTTTTTCAAAGCTATCGTTTACCAAAGAAAAAAGCTCAATAAGGCATTTTAATTTTTGCGTTGTAATAAATTCTACTTCTCCATTTATAATTTTCTTTAAAAAACAAGGTTCTGTTTTTGAAAGAGTAAGAATGAAATTTTTAGTTATTATGATTAAATATGTTTCAATATCTTTTGTGTGTTCTAGTAGAGCGTTTTTAGAAAAAAAATAAACATTATTATTAACAAAATCAAGATGTGGAATTTCGTTCTGGTCTAATCCAGATTCTAAATTTCTTTTGTCTAAATTAAATTTTTTCGCTAAATACTCTATCTCCTTTTCAGAAGGATTACTGACACTAACCCAAGAACCTATTTCCATCCCCGAAATATTCCTTATAGATTGATCTTTAACTGTTTTTTTAAAATAATTAATCATAAGTTTTAATTTGTTAAGATTTCTGCCTCTTTTTTTAGTTTTTCTAAGATTTTTTTTGAAATTCCAGTTTTTTGCGAAAAATTTGAAACATTAATCTTTAGAATATCTTGAATAAGCATCATCTTTTTTGAAACGAAAATTCCAGCGATACGGTTACTCACAGAAGGCAAAATAGTAATTGGATAAAATCTATTATCATCTATGATATGTTCTAATCCCATCTTCTTTGGATAATTCCATCCCAAAAGTTCAACTCCAACACATTTAGAATACTCGATACTCTTACTTGTAAATTTAGTATTCGTTACAAGTAAACTTTTAATCTCCAAATTTTTAAACTTTTTATCTTTTAAAAAATTCCCTTTCTTTACATCTAAGAAACGGGCAAAATTTGCCAAGGCAATATTTGAATGAACTTTTCCGTTAAGAAGATTTCTATACTTGCATTCCGCAATATACAATAAATTTTCTTTTTCTGCTAAAAAATCTATTTCGTATTTACAGCAAGACCCTTTTATATTTTGGTTTAACTTTGTTTTAAATCCATTTTTTGAAAAAATTTCAGTAACATATTTTTCAAAAGGAAAACCGGTCGGTCCCAATCTTCTCATCGCATTTTTGAGATTAAATTTAAAAGAAGCAGCTATCTTTTCTCTTTTTAGTAATTTCTTTACTTTTCTAAAAATTTCTGATGTTTTGATGCCTTGATACGCCTCTTTCTCAACAATTTTTGCAATTTCTTTGGCAAAATCTTTTGAAGCTCCAACACGCCTTGCAGACCCATACACTTTATTAAAAGAAAAAGGCTCTTTCTCGCCATTAAATTTTAAAACATAGAAAGAAGACATATTAATATTATAGCTCGTTTGTGCTTAAAATAAAAGTTAATTTTCCTGTTTTAAATAAGAAAATTTAAGCTTTGTTTTTTAAAATCTTTGATTAAAAAATTATTTTTTAATTAACGATTAACCACAACGGCAAATTCCCCTCTTTGTTTTTCTTTCTTAAGCTCTTCTATCACCTCGCTAATATCGCCTCTATATATTGTTTCGAACTTTTTAGTTAATTCTCTGCAAACCACAATTTGTAATAGTGATTGATTAGAAACAGATACAAGGCTATTTTTTTCAGAGCTAGAATTTATAGTAATTTTTAATTCCTCTAATGTCTTTAATATCCTATGAGGAGATTCGTAGAAAATTACAGGCTGTCCTGAAGCCACAACTTGTTCGAAAAATTTCTTCCTTTTCTTCTTGGCTGGAGGAAAACCCATAAAAAGAAACCTACCCATTGGGAACCCGCAAATGCTAGCAGCCGCAATAAGTGCTGACGCACCTGGAATCGGAGAAATTCTCACCATTTTCGTTTTATCCTCTTTTATAATTTTGTCAATCAATTCATTGCCTGGGTCAGAAATTCCAGGAGTCCCAGCATCAGAAATTAAAGCTAAATTCTGGCCTTGTTCTAATATATTTAAAATGTAATCTATTTTTTTAAGTTTACTGTGCTGGTGGTAACTTATAACAGGTGTTTTAATTTTATAACTATCAAGTAACTTTTTGCTTGTCCTTGTGTCTTCACACAAAATCAAATCAACATTCTTCAGAATTTCAAGAGAACGAAGAGTGACATCTTCCAAATTTCCTATTGGGGTTGCGACGATATAGAGAGAAGACATAGTTAAAAAATTACAGATAACAAATTTATTAGTTTCCTTGTCATTCTATCTCAATAAAAGCTAAAAAGCAAAAAGCCCTGAAAGGGCTTTTTGTCAAAAACTTTATTTATAAATATCCTAAAATATTTAGAAAGTTCGTTTTTTCATTGGCTTAGCTTCGTCTACGATAATAGTTCTACCATCTAATTCTTTTCCGTTAAACATTTCAACGGCTTTTTTGGCTTCTTCTTCAGAAGACATTTCTACAAAGCCGAATCCTTTTGATTTACCGGAAAATCTATCTATGATTACACTGGCTGAACTTACTGTACCGGCTCCTGCAAAGAAATCTTTTAAAGAGTCTTCAGTTGTATCGTAAGAAAGACTGCCGACGTAAAGTTTGGTTTCCATTTTCTTATTTTGTTTTGTTTTCTTCGATTATTTTAACGACCTACTTCTGACCTTCTTAGCACTAAACACTTCGCTTTTTTAGAAAAAAAATTCGAGGAGTAAAAATTTTAATGTAAGACTTAGGAAGCACGACCCTGTTTTCTAACTTTATTAAATAAAAAAATAAGTTATTCGCTTTTGCGACTAACTAATTTTCACAAAATTCAACGAGTATAAAAAACTGGATTATTTTAAATATACACCCTTAGTTTCTTTTTGTCAATAGGCATAAATTAAAAACCCTTATATTTTTGAATTACAAAATATAATTTTATCTAAAGTTTTTTAAGTTTTAGAATTTAAAGTTTTCAGAGAACTTACCAATTATAGGAAGAGGGCTTTTCTTTGTGCTTAGAACATTCATAACTCCTGTAATGGCTAATACAATCCAAACAATCCATGCGATAAAAGCCACAAACCATCCGAGAATCGGAATCCAACCAACTACCATTGTTAATAGCTCAGCAACAAATAAAACTAATCCTTGTTTTATATGAAATTTAGCAAAATCATTATTTTTGTAAACAAAGAGCGGAACTAAAAAAAGGATACCAATATAACTCAAAGCTATGGTAAAATCTTTTCCTTCTTCTTTGGCTGAACTATCTTGTTGCTCTGAACCGCCTTCTTTAAAAACTTCAGAAATTTTGTCTTTATCTGCCTTGTCCATAAATTTAAAAATTTAATTACTTGATTGACTAATAAAAACCTTCGACTATTATATTTTAACACAGTTATTTTAACATCTCAATCTCTATTTCGCCTTTTTTTATTTGCTCCAATAATTCCAGAGAACTGCGTGCAGACAACTTTTCCAAAAATTCATTGGCTGGCCCTTCTTCCATTAAAGATGGTTGGCTCAAGATACTTTCGATTGGAAATAATTTATAAATAATTTTTTTCGGATAAATTTCTAACCCTACTGCCAGTCCTTCTTGTGTTTTTTGTGAAAAATACATATCAAATACAAAATTTCCGAGAGAATAAAAAATTAATTTTCCTTTATACTCCTCAATATTTTGAACAACATGCGGATGAGCTCCTATGATCAAATCAGCTCCTTGGTCAATCATTCTATGCCCTAAATCCTGCTGAAAAAAAGAATTAATAGGATGATATTCTTCACCCCAGTGAATAAAGACAATTAGAAATTTCTCAGGATTCGTGTTTTTTACATTCTTTACAATTTCTACTATTTCATCGTCGGAACAATTAAAATAAAATGTTTTATTAAATGCCAAAAAAATTAAATTGTCTTTTTCAAACAAAGAATCTGTGTCACACTCAATCGGGCCACCCATAAAACCAATATCTGCTTCTGTTAAAATTTCTCTAGTTTCTTTTAACCCTGCATTGCTCATATTGCAAGTATGATTGTTGGCCAAAGACAATAAACTAAAATTCGCCGAAGAAAGCGTTTCTGTTACGCTTGGACGAAACGCGAATTTTAAAGAACTATCTGTAAAATTTGGAGGATTTTTTACAATTGGCCCCTCAAGATTTCCAACAACGAAATCAATCTTTTGCAATAAATTGCTAATTTTCTCAAATGGATAGAATGTACTATTTTTGTCCATTAAGCGCTCTACTCCTCTATCCAGCATTATGTCGCCAACAAACAAAATATCTTGGAGCTTAGTGTTTTCTTGCTTGCGTTCTGCAAGTTCACTCTCTAATTTATTAATCCTGTCTTCTCTGTTCAATAGATAGTAAGCATTTGCCTGAGCAACAGAATTAGCTTCTTGCTTTAACTCCTGCGAATAATAATAAGCCCAAATAGTTTCAAGAAATACAAAAAAGATTAATCCTGTAATTAAAAAATATTTAGAATACCGCCGAAATTTTTTTCGACTTTGCGCTTTTTGATCTATGGTCTTTTCAAAAAAATTCAT
>CAYNRO010000004.1:15728-19174 GCA_964399845.1 uncultured Candidatus Saccharibacteria bacterium
TCTTTTTGGAATTTTTCCTCTTGCGTTTGGTCTATCTTCCTTAAAACTTTTGTAAGTTCAGCAACATGCTCCTTCTCGTCATCCATAATATGCGTTAAAACTTTTTTTATTTCTTCGTCATCTACTTCATCTATATGCTCTTGGTATTGATTGATAGCTTCTAACTCTCCAACTAAATCTTCTCTTAAATTTTTTAAAATTTTATTGTCCATATTTTTAATATTTTTACTTTTTAATAATGTTTTGGCTTTGACATTTAATTAATTCGCTGAAACCTTGATTCATATGATTTAATTATAATTTATTCAATAACAATGTCAAATTATATTAAACTTTTTTCTTGTTCTACCAAAAAATCGCCATAGTGGCGATTCTTTGTTTTAATACACAAATTAGTTTTTATCAATCTTTTGTTGCCTAATTTACAAATGTTAAGGCTTTTCCGCGTTGAGTTCCACGACCAGTTCTTCCAATTCGATGGATATAATCATCAAAAGTTTCTGGAATTTCGTAATTGATAACATGTGTAATATTATCAATATCCAAACCACGTGCGGCAACATCGGTCGCAACTAATGCTTGTACACGATTATTCTTAAAATTCAATAAAGCTCGTTTTCGTTGCATCTGTGTTTTGTCGCTATGGATAGATTCTGTTTTTATTCCGCGTTGAGTTAATTTACGCGATAGATTTTCTACTCCATGCCTTGTGCGTCCAAACACTAAAACTTTTTTAAACTCATTGTTCTGCAATAAACCCTGTAATACATCTACTTTATCTAAATTGCGAATATGCACAACATCTTGTTCAATGTTCTCCGGCATTTCTGTTGTTTTAACAGAAACAATCTCTGGATTTTTTAAAAAATCACCAACAAGAATTTCTATTTTTTTTGACATAGTTGCAGAAAAACAAAGTGTCTGTCGTTCTTCTGGGGTATGAGATACTAAAAGTCGAATGTCTTTTATAAATCCCATATCAAGCATTCGGTCTGCCTCATCAAGCACAACCGTATGTGTTCCATTTAGCTTAAGAATCTTTCTATTCACCAAATCAATAAGACGTCCCGGAGTACCGATAATAAAATTATTTTTGCGTTTTAATTTTCGAACTTGGATACCTATATATTCCCCACCCACACAAACCGTAGAATATATGCGCATCTGTCTTGTAATGCTTTCAAGTTCTTCCTCTATTTGTAGCGCAAGTTCTCGAGTAGGCGTTACGATAAGAATTTGCCCGCGCTGATCTCGTAGAACTCTTTCGATAAGCGGGATTAGAAACGCAGCTGTTTTTCCGGTTCCTGTGTTTGCCAAGCCAACCATATCCTTGCCTTCAAGAACAGAAGGAATGATTTTGTCTTGAATAGGAGTTGGTTGAATATATTTCTTCTGTATAATAGATCGTAATAGTACAGGATTTAATTTAAAATCTGTAAATAAGTATTTTGGCGTAAACGCTTTTTCTGGAACGCGTGAAGCTACTGCTCTATTAATGAAAGAAGAAATATCCAATGTTTGGCTTTTTGGTCTATTGCTTTTCGCTGTAAAGCGTGAAGGCCTACCGTGAAATCCACTGCTTCTTTTTGAGTGATTGAACCTTGTATTTCGTGTAAACTTTCCTTGTGTTTGTTTTTGATTATTCATATTATTTATTTTTTCGTTTTACTTTAGCACGATCCATTTCTCTAAGATGTTTTTTACGCAACCTTATGCTTTGAGGCGTTATTTCTAAATATTCGTCTTTATCCATTACCTCTAAGCCTGTCTCAATGGTTATAATTTGAGGAGTCGTGAGATTAATTGCGTCATCAGAAGAGGAAGATCGCATATTAGTAAGATGTTTCCCTTTAATTGGGTTTACTGTTAATTGTTCTCCTTTTGTTGTATTACCGATTACCATACCTTCATATATCTCAGTATTCTCTTTAATATACAAAGTCCCCCTTGTTTGCAGGTTGTCTAAAGCATAAGCCAATGTCTTGCCAGTTACCCCAGAAATCATTGACCCTACTTTTCTGTGTGCAATTTCGCCTGCATGGGGACGATACTCGAGAAATCGACTTGCTAAGATTCCATTGCCTTTTGTGTCTATTACGAATTGATTTCGATATCCAAATAAACCGCGACTTGGACCTTCGAATTGCATTATAATCCGTGCTTCTTGAAATTCCATATGGATTAATTGCGCTCCGCGCAAGTTCAATTTTCCAATAACTGTTCCCTGAAATTCTTCTGGCACATCTGCTATAATTTCCTCAAATGGTTCGTAATCTTTACCATCAATTTTTTTAATAATTACTTGAGGACGAGACACTTGAAGTTCATACCCTTCTCTACGCATACTTTCAATCAGAATGGCAACATGTAATTCTCCTCTTCCATAGACAACAAATTGTTCAGCCGATTTTGTGTCAAAATCTATCTTTAGACCCACGTTAATTTCAAGCTCTTTTTCTAAACGTTCGCGTATTTGTCGGCTTGTCACAAATTTTCCCTCACGCCCAGCAAACGGAGAATCGTTTACTAAGAACGTAAGTTCAATGGTAGGCTCGTCCACTGAAATACTTTCAAGTAATTCTTGGTCTGCAGACTTCGTCAATGTATCCCCAATATATACATCTGGGAGTCCAGCAATCATAGCAATATCACCTGCTTCTATTGTCTGTGCGTCTTCCCTATTAATCCCCTTAAACGTAAAAAGTTTTGTTATTTTATAACTTGTATTCTCTCCAGAACTTTTCTTTACATATATGTTCTCTCCAACATTAATACTACCACTATGCACACGGACAATTGCGAGTCTCCCTAAAAAATTGTCATAGGCCAAATTAAAAGGCTGAGCCGAAAAAGGCTTTTCATTGTCTTTCGAAGCCTGGGGCACATATTTTAAAATCATATCCAGCACAGGCATAATGTCTTTGGCTTGGTTTGCAAGATCAAATTTCGCAAGACCATCTCTTGCAATCGTATAAACTACTGGAAAATCAAGTTGTTCTTCGGTTGCTCCAAGTTCTACAAATAATTCAAACACTTGATCATGAGTACGATCTGGATTTGCTGCTGGCTTATCGATTTTGTTAATCACTAATATGGGTCGCAACCCAAGTTCTAAAGATTTTTTTAACACAAAACGAGTTTGTGGCATTGGGCCTTCTTGCGCATCTACTACCAATAACACTGAATCAATAGAACGCAATACTCTTTCTACTTCAGAACCAAAATCAGCGTGCCCGGGCGTATCTACAATATTAATTTTAGTATTTTTGTAAAACACCGCAGCATTTTTTGAATAAATCGTAATACCACGCTCCTTTTCGAGTGTGTTTGAATCCATACTTACATTGCTATCAGCAACTCCTGTTTGTTGCAAAATAGCATCGGTCAGTTTTGTTTTGCCATGGTCAACATGGGCAATAATAGCTATATTTCTAATTTCCATATTT
>CAYNRO010000004.1:19274-20644 GCA_964399845.1 uncultured Candidatus Saccharibacteria bacterium
AAATTTAATCCAACAAAAAATCCCCTCGATGATTTAAGGAGATTATAGTAGTTACATACACTAACGAACCGTAAATATTGCGTGTAATTTTATCTCCCTGCCAAGTTGTATAAACAACTTTTCGGATTGAACTCTTTCAACATATCATACTTATTCCTTTTTGTCAAAAAATATACAGATATATTCAACTTTCAGCCACGTAGACCAAAAGATTTTAAATATTGTTTTACTCTTTCTTTATTCTGATTCTCTTTGTCCCCTTTAAAATATATCTCTATAAATTCTATTTTCTTTTCTGCTTCTATGTGCGCATATATAATACGCAAAGATGACCTCTTTAGATATCTGCAAAAAAAACGCGCCTTAATTATTTTAACGCTTTTTGTTTGGGCAATAATGTTAAAATGTTTACTATTGCCAGATGGCACAATAGAAACAACATTTTTAAATTCCTGTAAATCGTTTGATAGGGATTTATACTTCTTCGCAAGGCGTTTAAGCTCTTTGCTAAAATCATATAATTCATTAAAGTTCATCGTCATAATTTCTTACAGAATAATGTTCATCGCGATAAAAAACGCTCTCGTAGGAAAGCGGTTTGCCTTCTTCGGCGACTCTCCATGGAATATCTCCATGCGAATAATTTTCTATCTCTTTGGCATTTTTATCAGAAAGACGTGCCAAAACATCATCAATATGCTCAATCTCCTGCGCAGAAAATAGGTTAAGGTTCGGACGCTTACGTGATAAATATTTTTTTTGCTCGTATTTAAAATATTGACTTTTAACTACCTCTAATTCGCCATCTTTTTGCATATTCTCAATAATAGGTTTCAACTCAATAGCTGTCGGTCCATGAATATTTTTGATATAAGTAGCTCCCATTAAATTTTCCTCGAATTTTTCGTAGTAATCAAAATCAATAAAATAAAGAAGTTTGTGAAGTACGGTTTCGCCAATATTTGGCTTTCCGCCAACCTTACCTAAAATATATAAAAGAACCTGTTTAAATTTTTCGAGATTTTTTCTCGTAACTCGAATCTGAAGATCTGCTGACCCTTTAGTTGTTTTATCTTTTTTCTCGATAAATACTTTATGTTGCGATACTTTGCCAATAATAAAGTCTTTAAATGAAATATTGAAAATTTCCGCAAGTGTTTTTGCTTCAGCTATGGTAAGTTCGCGCCTGCCTTGTTCTATTTGTATATAGGTAGGACGCGACATACTAAGTTTTGAAGCAATATATTCCTGTGAGAAATTATTTTCGTTGCGTAATTCCTTAATTTTTTTAGATAAATCTTTAATCATATATATTCATTATATATTGTAAAGAAATTTTGTCAAGCAATGTGTAGTATTTTTTTACACAC
>CAYNRO010000005.1:0-4714 GCA_964399845.1 uncultured Candidatus Saccharibacteria bacterium
TTAACAGGCCTTTAGAAAAGACAAAAATCTTATCTAAAAGGCCTTTTTTTATCCACAATTTTGCGCTTGATTTTAAGCTAATTTAAGGGTATTATTAGTATATGAAATTGGAAAATCTCAAAACCGAAAGCGAGATAAAAGAAGAAATAGAGAGAGTTGATAATCTGAATGAATTAAATAAAATTTTTAAGAAATATCTGGGCAAAAAAGGAGAAATTGCTCAAATTTTGCGTTCCATTAAAGATCTTTCTGAGAAAGATAGAAAAGAACAAGGCAGAAAAGCAAATGATTTAAAAAATCAGATTAATTTTTTGATAAAAGAAAAAACCAAAAAGCTCCAAATTACAGGAGAAGGAATGCAAAATGAATGGTTTGATTTTACTATCCCTGGGAAAAAACCCGTTCAAGGGCATTTACATCCTTTAACTTTGACTAAAAGAAAGTTTCAAGAGATTTTTCAGGAAATGGGTTTTTCAATAGTCGAAGGAACAGAAATTGAAAATGAGTGGTATAACTTTGACGCATTGAATATTCCTAAGAACCATCCAGCGCGTGATCTTTGGGATACTTTTTGGATAAAAAGCAAAGCAACAAAAGAGATAAAGGCAAAATCAGAGAAATTATTACTGCGCACGCACACAAGCCCAATTCAGGTTAGGTATATGGAGAAAAACAATCCTCCGTTAAGAATTATTGTACCTGGCAGAATTTTTAGACACGAAGCCACTGACGCTTCGCATGAAATTAATTTTTACCAATTAGAAGGATTAATGCTTGGCAAAGATGTGTCTGTGGCAAACTTCAAAGCGATTATCAAAGAATTTCTTTCTAGGTTTTTTGAAAAAGAAATCAAAATTCGACTAAGACCGAGTTATTTTCCCTTTACCGAGCCGTCTTTTGAAATTGATATGTCCTGTTTGAATTGCAAAGGAAAAGGATGCTCTGTTTGTCAGCAAACAGGGTGGTTAGAATTAATGGGAGCTGGAATGGTGCATCCCAATGTTCTGAAAGCAGCTGGAATAAAGCCTGCTGGTAATAATGCTGGGTCACAAGGATTTGCTTTTGGAATAGGCATAGACAGATTAGCTATGATGAAATATAAAATAGAGGATGTTCGTTTATTCTATAGCGGAGATTTAAGATTTTTAGAACAATTTTAGGAATTTATGATATTTTCATATAATTGGCTACAATCATTTTTTGAAAAACCTTTACCAAAACCAGAGAAATTGGCAGAGCTTTTAACAATGCGCTCTTTTGAGGTTGAGAGAGTTGAGAAATCTTCTCAAGATTATATTTTAGATATTGATATATTGCCAAATAGGGGACCAGATTGTTTTTCGCACAAAGGTATTGCAAGAGAAATAGCTGTTTTAACTGGAATGAAAATTAAAGACCAAAAGATAAAAATTAAAGAGAAAAATAAATTAAAAACAAAAAACTTCGTTGCAATCGAGATTAAAGACAAAAACAATTGTCTTCGTTATACTTTAAGAGTTATTGATAATATTAAAGTAACTTCTTCGCCAAAATACATTCAAGACAGACTAATGGCGTGCGGATTAAAGCCTATTAACAATATCGTAGATATAACAAATTATATAATGATAGAAACCGGACAGCCTTTACATGCTCTTGATTTCGATAAATTAGATTCTCCTGTTCAAGACAATTCTAAGATTAAAAAAATAATTGTTAGAAAAGCAAAAAAAGGGGAAAGGATTATAACCTTAGACAATAAAAAAATTGATTTAGATAATGAAATTTTAATTGTTGCTGATTCGAAAGAACCACTTGCCATAGCTGGTATAAAGGGGGGAAGAAAGGCAGAGATAGATAAAAATACAAAAACGATTGTTTTAGAATCTGCCAATTTCGACTCTAAGATTATTCGCGCAACTTCTAAGAGAATAGGTATAAAAACAGATGCTTCCTGGCGTTTTGAGCACAAAATTGACCTTAATCTGTGCGAATCAGCCATTAATCAAGTAGCTGATTTAATTCAGAAAACAGCAGGCGGGGACATTGCTTCAGGCCTAGTTGATTTTTATCCAAAGCCAAGCATATCCAAGATAGTTAAACTTAATTTAGATTACGTTAAACAATTATTAGGAATAGAAATACCGAAAAAAGAAATAATAAATATTTTAGAAAAATTAGGATTTAGAATTAAATCTCATTCATTGAAATTTACAAAAAAGAAAAACAAGAATTTAAAATCAGAAATTTTAAATATTGAAATTCCGACATTTAGAATAGATATTTCTATCCCAGAAGATTTAATAGAAGAGATTGGCAGAATCTATGGATACGAAGAGATACCAGCTGTTTTTCCTGTTGTTTCTTTAATTCCTCCCAAAAAGAATTTCCAGATTTTTTGGAAAAATATGGCGAAAGATGCTTTAAAGGAAATTGGTTTTACGGAAACATATAATTATTCTTTTATTAATAAGAAAGAAGTTCAGACTTTTAAATATAATATTAATCAAGTGGTTGAGATAGAAAATCCAATCAGCAACGAGTTTGAATATTTAAGGCCAAGTTTAATTCCTGGATTGTTGAAAAATGTAAAAGAGAATTTAAAACACCATAAAGAAATTTATATCTTTGAGTTAGGTAAAATATTTTTAGGAGATAATACTGAAAAGAGAATGTTAAGCGGACTTATTGCCAGAAAACAAGGCAAAGATGGGTTTGCAGAACTAAAAGGCACAATAGATTCTTTATTGTCTAAGCTTGGTATTGCTGGTGTCTGGTATGACGAATTCCAACAAACTCCTGAACAAAGCAAGTTGAGAATATGGAATTCAGTAAAATGCGCAGAAATTAAAGTTAATGGAAAAGAAATTGGTTTCTTGGGAGAAATTTCTGCTAATGTTTTAAAAGATTTAGACATAAAGGGAAAAATTATTTTATTCGACCTTGATTTTGATAAAATAATTGATTTATGTTCTGAAGAGAGTGAATACGAAGTTATCGCGCGCCATCCGTTGGCAGTTAGAGATATAGCTTTATTGTTGCCAAAAAACACAAAAGTAATGGAAGTTTTAAATAAAATAGAGTCTGTTAGCTCTCCTTTAGTGAAAGATGTTGACCTTTTTGATATCTATGAAGGGCAAGAGCTTCCGGAAGGAAAAAAGAATTTGGCTTTTCATATAATTTACCAAGCCAAAGATAGAACGCTTACTTCAGACGAAATCGACAAAATCCAAGAAAAAATAATTCAAGTTTTAGAACAAGACCCTTCTTGGGAAGTTAGAAAATAAACATTTTAATATTTGTTAAAAAAAGTTGTTAAGATATTTGTGCCTGAAAACATTGGTTGTCAAACACAAGGTTCTACAATAGCAAAAAATAAACACTTAAACACTGCAATGATTAATAAAAAATTTACAAAAAAAGTAAAAACAGAACCTAAAACAGAAACCAAAACTAAAATAGCTTCTCAAGTTGTTTCTAAGGAAGTTGTGCCCAAAAAAGAACAGGAGTCTTACACTGCTAAAGATATTTATGTTTTAAAAGGATTAGATCCTGTTAGGAAAAGACCGGCAATGTACATTGGCTCAACGGGGCTTGATGGTTTACATCATTTAGTATGGGAATGTATCAATAACTCTTTAGATGAAGCTATTGCTGGCTATGCAACGAATATAGAAGTGGCGCTTTCGCCAGGAAATAGAGTTAGGATTCAAGACAATGGGCGAGGAATTCCTGTTGAGAAACATGCTGTAACAAAAAAGTCAGCTCTAGAAACAGTAATGACAACTTTGCATGCAGGGGGTAAGTTTGGGGGAAAGGCCTACCAAGTATCTGGAGGTCTGCACGGAGTCGGTATTTCGGTTGTTTGTGCTTTATCTTCTTATTCCAAAGCAGAAGTTTGTCGGAATGGTTCTTTGTATGCCCAAGAATATGCTAAAGGAAAAATAAAGACAAATGTTAAGAAAACCGGCAGCTGTAAACACGACGGCACGATAATTACATTTGAGCCAGATGAAGAAATTTTTAGAGAAACTAAATTTAGTTCAAAGAAAATCTTAAGCCGTTTGAGAGAACAAGCATATCTAACTAAAGGTGTTAGGGTAAACTTTAAAGATGAAAGAGAAAATAGGGGACTTAGCTATGGTTTTTGCTTTGAAGGTGGAATTCGCTCTTATATCCAATATTTAATTCATAGGCAAACTCCACGCCATCCGAATATTTTTTATTGCTCGAGTGAAAAAAATGAAATATTTGTTGAGGCTGCATTTCAATATACAGAAGAATACGAATGCCTTGAAGAAAGTTTTGCCAATAATATTAATACCAAAGAAGGGGGGACTCATTTGACTGGATTTAGAACTGCCCTGACTCGAGTTTTCAATGATTATGCGAGGAAAAATGACTTTCTGAAAGAGAAAGAGGAAAACCTAGCTGGAACAGATATTAGAGAAGGGTTGACAGCTGTTGTTTCAATCAAAATAAGGGAATCGCAGTTTGAGGGGCAGACAAAAACAAAATTAGGAAACCCTGAAGCTAAAGTTGCCGTTGAACAAGTGGTGTCTGAGGGTTTAACAGATTTCTTTGAAAGAAATCCACAGGATGCGAAAGCTATTATTGGTAAATGTATTCTATCTGCTAAAGCAAGAAAAGCAGCTCGGGCTGCAAAAGAAGTTGTGCTTAGGAAAGGAATCTTGGATGGATTGGCTTTGCCCGGAAAATTGGCTGATTGCATTTC
>CAYNRO010000005.1:4814-9954 GCA_964399845.1 uncultured Candidatus Saccharibacteria bacterium
GGAAAGGAATCTTGGATGGATTGGCTTTGCCCGGAAAATTGGCTGATTGCATTTCCAAAAAGCCTGAAGATTCCGAACTCTACATAGTTGAGGGCGAATCCGCTGGAGGAAGTTCTAGGCAGGCGCGCGATAGGCACTTTCAAGCGATTTTGCCTTTGCGTGGAAAGATTTTAAATGTTGAGCGCGCTCGATTGGATAGAGTTTTATCGTCAAAAGAAATTAGAACTTTAGTTATTGCCCTGGGAACAGCAATTGCCGAAGACTTTAACATTGAAAAATTAAGATACCACAGAATTGTTCTTATGGCAGATGCTGATTCGGATGGAAATCATATTAGGACGCTTCTACTCACTCTCTTTTATCGTCATTTTAAAGCAATAATCGAAAGTGGTTATCTCTATATCGCCCAGCCACCGCTTTATAAGATTAATGTTGGAAAGCAAATTCAATATGCTTACACTGACGACGAAAAATTAAAAATCTTGAAATCAATTGAAAAAGACATAACTCCTTCCATACAGAGATATAAAGGATTGGGTGAGATGAATAGCGTTGAACTATGGGAAACTACTATGAATCCTGAAAATCGTGTATTGTTAAAGATTAGAATTGAAGATGCCCATGAAGCTGATAAAATTTTTGATACTTTGATGGGAGAAGAAGTATTGCCAAGGAAAAAATTTATACAGGCCTATGCCAAAAAAGTGAAAAATTTAGATATCTAAACTTGGTTATTGACATTAAACTTCTTTTTAGCTATTATTCTGTTAAGAATGATGGCCTAAAGGCCTTTTTTAATAACCTGTATTTATTAAATTTTGATAAAAATGAACAATTTATTTAAAAAAATCATTAATTTTCTAAAGGATGTTAAGTTAGAAATGAAAAAGGTTGACTGGCCAACACGTAGAAATGCAATCAGATACACCGTGATTGTTGTTGGAGTTTCGCTTGGAGTAGCCATTTTCCTCGGTTCTTGTGATGCTGCTCTGAATAAGATATTAAATTTACTTTTAAAATAACAAACATTTAGGCATATAAACATCTGTTAAGATGTTAAAATGTAAAAATGTTAAAATGAACCTTGCCTAAACAACAATTACCACAAGAAAAGAATTGGTATGTTGTCCATACTTATTCTGGCTATGAAGATGCAGTCGCTAAAAACCTCAAACAAAGAATTGAGTCTTTTGACATAGGCGATAAAATTTTTAATGTTTTAGTTCCAAAGGAAAAAAAGATAAAAATTAAGAACGGAAAGAAAAAAGAAATAGAAGAAAAAATTTATCCCGGGTACGTTTTGATAGAAATGATTGTAACCGATGATTCTTGGTATATTGTAAGGAATACGCCAAACGTAACAGGTTTTATAGGAGTAGGAACTACGCCTGTTCCTGTATCTGAAAAAGAAATTAAAACTTTAAGAAAAATAATAGACACTGAAACTCCTCAGTATAAAATTGAAGTTAAAAAAGGCGATACAATTAAAATTGTTGACGGACCATTTAAAGATTTTGACGGTATTGTTTCAGAGATAGACCACGAGAAAGGAAAGTTAAAAGTACTTGTGAATATGTTTGGCAGAGATACTCCCGTTGAATTAGATTCTTTACAGATTAAAAAATTATAAAAATTTATGGCTAAAAAAATTAAAGCAATAGTAAAACTGCATATTCCTGCTGGGAAAGCTACGCCTGCTCCGCCAGTTGGTCCTGCTTTGGCGCAATACGGAATTAATATAGCTCAATTCTGCCAAGGTTTTAATGACCAAACAAAAGATCAGTCAAACTTTACTCTGCCTGTTAAAATTACAATTTATGAGGACGGTAGTTACGAATTTAAAATAAAACAGGCGGTTACCTCGCAACTTTTAAAAAGAGAAGTTGGAATCGAAAAGGGATCTGGTACTCCTAATAAAACAAAAGTTGCCAAGATTACTAAGGCGCAATTAAAAGAGGTTGCAAAAAAGAAAATCCAGGACTTGAATACATCAGACATTGATATGGCAATGAAAATAGTCGAAGGAACAGCCAAAAATATGGGAATAGAAGTGGAATAATCATTGATCATTAGCCATGAGGCCTTCCAAAGAAGAATATTATTTGAATATAGCTAAACAGATTGCGCAGAGATCTACTTGTTTTAGGTTAAGAGCTGGAGCTGTTATTCTTAGTGATGATCAAATTATATCTACTGGTTATATAGGGGCTCCCAGAGGAACAAAAGATTGTTTAGCAAGAGGGGAGTGTTTAAGAGATAAGTTAGAAATCCCTCATGGACAAAAATACGAAATTTGTAGAAGCGTGCATGCTGAACAAAATGCGATTATTAACGCTGCTAGGGCAGGCGTAAGCCTTTTGAATGGTGATATGTACTTTTATGCTGAGAATGGACAAGGCGCTAAAGTTGATAGTTTTCCTTGCTATATTTGCAAGAAAATGATTATCAATGCTGGCTTAAACAGTATTACTTGTTCCCTTCAAGGTGGTGGATTAAAAACGTTTTATATCAAAGATTGGGTCAATGAATGGAAAAAAGGAGATATTTTGGATGACAAATATCAATACGGAAAAGATCAAAACAACAAAATGTATGGAGGAAAATAATTATTTTGGAAAATTTATTGTTGTTGAGGGGCTTGATGGTTCAGGGCAAAGCACTCAAGTAAAATTATTAAACAGTTTTTTAACTCAAAAAGGATATCAAGCTATTTCAACAAAAGAGCCAACTCAAGAATCTGAAGCAGGTAAAAAAATCAAGGAAGTTTTAGGTAAAAGTTTAGAAATAGACGCAATGGAGTTGCAAGAATTGTTTGCCCAAGACAGAAAAGAACATTTGGAGCGTGAAATTATTCCAAATCTGAAACAAAACAAAATAGTTATTTCTGATAGATATTATTTTTCGACTTTTGCTTACGGCACGGCGCATGGAGCTGATTTAAACGAGTTGATTAAAATGAACGAAAATTTTTTATTACCTGATCTTACCTTTTTCTTAGAAACAAAACCCGAGACCTGCATTAATAGGATTGAAAAGAGGGGAGACCCAAAAACTCTTTTTGAAAAAAGAGAACAACTTGCCAAGGTTTGGGATGTTTATGAGGCCTTGCCAAAACGCTTTGAAAATGTTTATATTATTAATGGCGAACAATCGATTGAAAATGTTTTCAATCAAATTAAAGTCGTTCTTTTAAAACTTTTTAAATGAAAGGAAAATAAAATGGCAAAAATTTTAAAAAACAAGGGCTCGTATAAGATTTTATCAATTATGGCAGGCCTAAAAGGCGAAAATCATTTAGAGCTGATTGAATTGGCAGGACGGACTGCTTACCAAAGCAGAGAGCAAATTACCAATGAGTCAGCTAAGAAACTTGTTGGGATGCTTAGGAAACTAGGTCACGAATCGGTGCTTGAACATTCTGCAATGACCGTTGAATTCAATAATCTTTCAAGAGGTTTTACGCACGAATTGGTGCGTCATAGATTGGCGGCTTTTACTCAAGAGTCAACAAGGTATGTTGATGAAAGTGATTTTTTGGTTGTTATCCCGCCTGGTAAAGATCCTGATGAAAAATTAGTTTCGCTTAGTCTTGGAGATGGTAAAGAAATTAAGGTTTCTTTCCAAGATTGGATGAATCTTAATGAACAAATGTACAGAGGATTAAGAAAAGCAGGCTGGGTTGCGCAAGATGCACGCCAAACTTTGCCAATAGGCATAAAAGCTCAAATCGTTATTACGGCCAATTTTAGAGAATGGCGTCATATTTTTAAATTGCGTTGTTCTCCTGACGCGCATTGGGAAATAAGGCAAACAATGGTTGATCTCTTGGACGATTTGCAAGAGAGAATACCTATCGTCTTTGGCGATTTTAGAATTAGCGAAGATAAAAAAAGCGCGAAAATCATTTAACAAGGATCCTTTATCCCATTAAGAGTGAACGCAGAAAGCGTTCTTATAATCATTTACTCTTAATGGGATTTATTTTTTTAAGAATTTTTGTTAGAATTAATGTGTTGCAACATTAATTTTATTACTATGAACTATAGAGCTATTATTGGATTAGAAATACACATTGAGTTAAAGACCAAAACTAAAATGTTTTGTGGTTGTTTGAATGATCCTGACGAAAAACAGGCGAATGTTAATATCTGTCCAATATGCACTGCCCAGCCAGGAACATTGCCCGTGATTAACGAAGACGCAGTCAGGAAAACAATCAAGACAGGGTTAGCTCTAAATTGTGAGATTCAAAAAGAATCTAAATTTGATAGAAAAAATTATTTTTATCCTGATTTACCAAAGGGATATCAGATTTCCCAATACGATAAACCATTTTGCGAAAAGGGTTTTTTGGAAATTTTTGACTTAGATAATTTATCTGAAGAAAATAAAAAAATTAGAATAACGAGAATTCATTTAGAAGAAGATACCGGAAGATTAATCCATTCGCAAGAGTCTTCTTTGGTTGACTATAACCGAGCCGGAATTCCTTTAATGGAAATGGTTACTGAACCAGATTTTAAAACAGCTCAAGAGGCTAAAAAATTTGCAGAAGAATTACAATTAATTTTAAGATACCTAAATGTTTCTGAGGCTAATATGGAAAAAGGGCAGATGCGTGTTGAGGTAAACATCTCCCTTGTTGAAGAAGACAAGCCTTTGGGTAGCTTGGGAACTAAAGTTGAGGTTAAAAATCTAAATTCTTTTAGAATAGCAGAGCAGGCGATTAATTATGAGATGAAAAGACAAAAGCAAATTTTAGACGATAAAAAAGAAGTTCTTCAGGAAACAAGAGGGTGGAACGAAGCAAAGAAAGCAACCGTTAGACAACGGAAGAAAGAAGGTTCCCGTGATTATAGGTATTTCCCAGAACCTGATTTACCAACAGTGTATTTAGAAGATAGCTTAATCCAAGAAATAAAAGCAGAAATACCTGAGTTGCCAGGACAAAAAAGAGAAAGGTTTAAAAAAGAATACAGTCTGTCAGAAAAAGAAATTGAAATTTTCGTTCAAGACAAAAATTTGAGTGCTTATTTTGAAAAAGTTATTTCAGAGCTAAAAGATTGGACCAAAACGGTTCAACCCAAAACAAAGATTTCTAAAGACCAAGAGACACAGCTTATTAAGCTGGCTTCAAATT
>CAYNRO010000005.1:10054-20276 GCA_964399845.1 uncultured Candidatus Saccharibacteria bacterium
ATAAGCGCTGAAAATTTTGCAGAATTTATTTCTCTGATTTATCAAGGAAAAATAACAAGCAAAACAGCTAAACAAGTCTTAGGAGAAATGTTTAAAAAAGGTTCTGACCCTTCGCATATTATTGAAGAAAAAGGATTGGGCCAATTATCTAACGAAAAAGAAATCCAAGAAATCGTAAAAGAAATAGTTTCAAAAAACCAAAAGCCAGTTGAAGATTATAGAAAAGGAAAAGAAAATGCCCTTCAGTTTTTGATAGGGCAAGTTATGGCTAAAAGTAAGGGAAGGGCGAATCCAGACATAGCTAAACGTTTATTAAAAAATACTATAGAGGAATAGCGTATTTTTTATCAATTGATTGTTTTCAAAAAATTCTTTAAAAGTCTTTCTGCTTGTTTGCAATCTGTTATCCATTGAATTTTTTTGTCCCTTTTAAACCAAGTCATTTGACGCTTGGCAAAATGCTCAATTTCTTTTTTGAGTTTTTCTACCATTTCATTGTATTCTATTTTTCCCTGCAGGTGTTGCGCAACAAACCTATACTCTAACCCAAGCTCTTCCAATCTTTTCCAGCTTACTCCATTTTTATGGAGTTTTTTTATTTCCTGAATCATTCCTTGTTTAAATCTTTTTAACAATCTCTTTTCAATCAATTCGTTTAAGCTCTGTGGTTTTTGCTTAATTCCAATAGTGAAGACATTGAATTCTGGTTTTTTTATAAGTTTTGGCGATTTGCCAATAGTTTTTGCAATTTCAATAGCGCGGATTAATCTTCTTTTGTTCTTTTGTTCTACCGTCTTGCTTTTCTCAATGTCAATTTTTTTTAATATCCTAAAGAGTTCCTCTATATTTTTACCTTCAAGTTCTTTTCTTAATTTCCAATTAGGTTTTACTTCTGGCATAATTATCCCTTCAACTATGGATTGGATGTAAAAACCAGTGCCTCCAACCAAAAAAGGAATTTTGCCTTTTTTGTGTATCGCGTGAATTGTTTTTAACGCTAATTTTTTATATTGAACAACCGTGAATTTTCTTTTGGGCGAAGCAACATCCAAGAGATGATGGGGAATACCTTCCATTTCTTTTTTAGTTACTTTGCCTGTCCCGATGTCCATTCCTCGATATACTTGCCTCGAGTCGGCTGAAACAATTTCAGCGTTAAATTGCTTGGCAAGCTTAATCGCTAAATCGGTTTTTCCAGATGCAGTTTGACCCAATATCACAACCAATTTTTTCTTCGATTCTTTTTGCATAAGATTATGGCTATCTATTTTTCTGTTGAAGATTTTCCCTTTAACCCCCAAGATAATGCGTCTATAATTTCTACTTTAACCAATTTTCCTATTTGATTTTCTGTTCCTTGAAATTTTACTGTTTTGTAGTCACGAGATTTGCCCATTAGAACACCCTCCTTGTGTTTCATTATTAAGACATCTATTATTTTCCCAATATATTTTTTATTGCTTGCCAAAGCTGTCTTTCTCAAAATTTCAGTTAAGATTTCTCTTCTTTTGTCTTTTTCTTCCTGCGAAACATTGTCTTGCATTTTTTCAGCAGATGTTCCTGAACGTGGAGAATATTTAGAGATATAAGCCATATCAAATTTTATTTCCTCAAAAAGTTTTACAGTATTTTGAAATTCTTGTTTTGTTTCTCCGGGAAAGCCAACGATTACATCAGTAGATAAAACGATAGAGGGAATCTTGTTTCTAATTTTTTTAACTAATCTCTTATAGTCAGAAACAGAATAGGGGCGTTTCATCTTTTTCAAAATTTTATCATCTCCTGATTGAACAGGTAAATTTAGATATGGGGTAATATTTTTGCTTCTTGCTATTACTTCAATTAATTCATTAGAAAAATATTGCGGATGAGGCGATGTAAATCTAATCCAAATATTTTCTGATAAATCGTCAGTTAGTTTTAAAAGTTTAGCAAAATTTATATTTGCATCTGAAGGAGATACATAGTCGTTTACATTTTGCCCTAGAAGCCAAATTTCTTTAAATCCTTTTTTTATAATATTCTCTATTTCTTTTAAGATTTCTTCATGGTCACGACAAACCAGTGGTCCGCGAGTAAAAGGAACTACACAATAAGAACAGAAATTATTACAACCATCAGAAATAGGAACTAAGGCCGAAAAATTATTTGAATATTTTGGCCGAATTCTAAGGTAATTTTCTGTTTTTAGAAAATCATTAATGTCTAAAACGAAATTGAAATTTTTAAGAAATTTATTTTTATCTTTATTTAGAATGCATCCAGTCAAAATTGTCTTAACGCCTGGTTTTAGCTTTTTAAGATTAAACGCTAAACCATAAACGCGGTCAACTGCAGATTGTCTTATTGAACACATATTAACAACAATTAAACCGGCTTCGTCTATTTTTGAAGCCGGTTTATAGCCTTGTTTTTCTAAAGAGGATGAGATTCGTTCAGAATCTGAATGATTCATCTGGCATCCAAAAGTCGTAATATAATAAGAATTATTTATTTCCATTCATTTTCGGAGAAGCTTTAATCTCTTTTAACTGGTTTCTCAGCTGAAGATTACCAGAAATTCCTGGAAATTTTTCTTCTATTTCCTGAAGAATCTCTAAATTTTTAAAGTCTTTAAATTCACTTCCTTTTATTTCTTGAATACTCCTTTCTAATCTTTCTCTGATTTTGTCCTTTCTGTCTTCAAGGTTTATCATTATTTCACCAAATTTTTCCAAATGTTCTTCTCGAGCTTCTCTTATTTTCTGCATAGCTCTTTCCGGAACTTGAGTCTCAAGTTTTTCAAGTATTTTGTGATGCAAAATTTGATGTCTGGATAATTTGTCCAAGAAACTACTTACTGCTGGGCTGTCTTTGGCTTTTTCTTTAATCTTTCCAGCCATTTCTCTAATTCTCTCAACTTCTCTTTTATAATTCTCGGTTGCTTTTTCTATAATTTCAGCGCTTTTGTTTTCTGTTGTCATTTTCTGGATTTCTATCAATCTTTCGTTGGCAAATTTCGATTTCAATTCTGCTTTTTTGACAGAGTCAAATGTAAAAAAAGACCTAATTCCTCTACTCCAATCTTTTGCAAAATAGAAACTACTATCTGGTAAAAGCCAAGGGTCTTTGACCTCTAGGTCTTGAGCAGAAACTTCTTGGTCAAGAGCTATTTCTTCAGAAACCTGTATTTCTTCTGCTTGCGTGCCTAGGCAAAAAGCCATGCCTGCAATTATTATCATAGAAACAAACAAAGATTTAGAAATGAATCGTATTGTTTTTTGCATAATTATAATTATTTAAGTATATATGTAGCAACCAATGTTTTCAGCTACCGATAGTTCAAACCCCTGCGAGGTTTGACTATCTACATTCTCAGCGACTAATCTTGCCTTACGTCAAGAACCATGCTTAGTCGCTTGCGAAAGTTATCTGAAAACATTGGTTGCTACATATATGTTAAGATATTAAGTTTTTAATGTATTTTTTCTTTTTTCTCTTTAAGGAAATATCTCCATTGTTCAATAAATTCCACAAAAACTAAAAATGGCATATCTATTAGGGCTGTGAAAAACATAGTTATAACATTATATTTTTTCCAGCGACCAGTGAGCCAATTTCCAAGTTGGATTATGGGTACTGCGAACAAATCGACCAAAAAAGGAAAAAAAGTTTCTTTTCTTTCGATTACTTCTAATTCTTTTGACCTTTTTCTTATCTTTACGCCTGCGAAAGCTATTAAAGAAAAGAAAATTATAAAAATTAAATAGGAAAGTGGAGGGAAGTTTATTGCATAAAGGAACAAACCTATTATTCCGATGATAATAGAAAAACTTATAAGATATAAAAATCTCATTATTACGGTAAATGTAAAATTTCTTTTTGGAAATGGCTTGACTTCATAGATATCACTTTTTTCTCTCGTGTAGGCGATTTTCATAACTTCCATTACGGTTGCTTCAAGATTTCCTTTTTTCGGTGGTTTTATGGTATAGACGAGAACAAACATCAGAAAAGTAGGCACTAAGATGTCCACCATTATTGCGAAAAAATTAAAGTAATAACCAGTCACATATTTGTTAAAAGGAATTTCTATAAGGAGCAGAGAAATAATATTAGTCAAAAAAATAGACAGAGTGGCATAGAAAGCTGCTCTACCCAATCTAGACTTAAGAGTTTTTAGCCTTTTTTTATATGCTTTTATAGCTAAATTTTCTAAAGTTTCTGGTTCAGAGATTTTTGTCTTTATCAGCGCTGGGTCTTCAGACAAGATGTCTCCTAAAAGCGAATAGGGCGTATTATATTTTTCGCATATTTTATAAAATTTATCTAAAAAAGGATTATTCAAATTTTTTTCTATTGCTTCATATATTAGTGAAATATTTTCAGAAATTTCACTAAGATTCTTTTCTGAGGGATTTCTCCATTCAGGGTGCTGATATACTAACAAATGATAACTAATTATTGGGGAATCAAGCCTGAACAACGCTTGATGAACAGCAATGTATATTTGGATATCTTTTTGCTTTTCGTTTATCTTTTTGCTTTTTAATGTTTCTTCGTTTAACTTAATTTTCTCTTTCATTAACTCGAACATATAATTTATCAAAGCCATTTCTCTAATCGGCGGATTGATTGCTTCCTCTATCTCGCAAGCTGCGACTGAGGACAACCAAGAATAAAGCTGGATTTTACTTTTCTTTTGGATTTTCTTTTTATCGTTTAGGATGAAAACATATTTTTTAATTATCTTTTGAACAGCATTAATTTTGGTTTCTGCTATTTTATCATTTGGAAAGTGTCCTCCGCGAATTAATTCTAAAACCAAAGGACCGGCAATAGAAATTTGGGAAAAATTCCCATTAGCAATGTCCATTTGAGAAAAAAGTCTTCTTTTGAGTATCCTTTCAATGGCTCTTCTTTTCAGAAGATGTTCTTCTTTCCAATCTATAATCCCTCTTATTCTCTCGTAAAAAGCAGCAACCCTTGAGGCTACTTCATCTGCATGAATTGTTGCTATTCCTTGTTTTGGCTCAATAGATTCTTGCCAAACTTGGTATTCGTTAATTAATTTTTGAGTTGATTCTGATAATTCAGACATATTTTTCCCCCTCCCGAGGTCAGACCTCCACGACCACGTGGAGGTCTGACCTCTATAATAATAAGTAATCAATGATTATTTAGTCTCTATCTCTTTTTTAATCTTTTCAATGAATTGGTCTAATTTCATTTCTCCGATATTCCCTTGTTTTCGTTTTCTAATACTGACTGATTTTGCTTTTATTTCTTTGTCGCCAACAACTAAAAGGTATGGAATTTTTTGTATTTCACCTTCTCTTATTTTTTTAGAAATTGTTTCGTTGTCGTTTCTAATTTCTGCTCGGATTTCATTTTCAAGCAGTTTAACATTTATTTCCTTTGCGTACTTTTCGTGTTTTTCCGATATTGGGATAGTCCATATTTGAACAGGGGATAGCCACAATGGAAGATCGCCAGAGTAATGTTCAAGTAAAACGCCAATAAATCTTTCCAGAGAGCCCAGCAATGCCCTATGAATCATAATTGGTTCTTTCTTTTTTCCTGTTTCGTCAACATAAGAAACATTAAACGCTTTTGGTAGATTAAAGTCAATCTGAAAAGTGCTACATTGCCATTCTCGTTCCAAAGAGTCTTTTATTTTAATATCAATTTTAGGCCCATAGAAAACTCCTCCGCCTGGGTCAATTTCGTATTTTAGATTAAGTTTCTCAAAAGCATATTTTAAAGCATCAGTGGCTTGTTGCCACATTTTTGAGGTTCCCATAAATTTTTCAGGACGAGTTGATAAATAAATCTTATAATCTTTAAAGCCAAAAGTTTCTAATATTTTTAGGCCATATTTTAGAATCGAAGTTAACTCGGTAGCCATTTGTTTTGGAGTGCAGAATACATGGGCATCATCTTGAGTAAAGCCCCTAACTCTAGTCAAACCATGCAAAACACCTGATTTTTCGTAACGATAAACAGTTCCGAGTTCAGCAAATTTTATCGGCAAGTCTTTGTAACTTCTTATCTTTGATTGATAAGCCTTGATATGAAAAGGGCAGTTCATTGGTTTTAATAAAAATTCTTCGTCTTCAATTTTAATCGGAGAATATATATTCTCCCGATAGAAATCCCAGTGTCCTGATTTCTTCCATAAACTTATATTTCCGATATGAGGAGTGGAAAGCCATTTATAGCCCTGTTGAGATAATTCTTTATACAAATAATTTTCAATAATTTTTTTAAGAATAGCTCCTTTAGGGAGCCAGATTGGCAAGCCTGCGCCAACTTCTTCATCTATTAAAAACATTTCTAGTTTTTTTCCTAAAACACGATGATCCCTTTTTTCTGCTTCTGCCTGCAGGCGAATATATTTTTCCAACTCTTTTTCAGTCTCAAAAGCTATTCCGTAGATTCTCGTAAGCATTGGATTTTTTTCATCTCCTTTCCAATAAGCACCCGCGATTTTTGTTAATTTAAAAGAATCAGGATTTATTTCTTGGCTTGATTTAATATGAGGACCTTTGCATAAATCACTGAAATCTCCTGTTTTATAAATAGTAATATCTTTATCAGGAATTTCCTTTATGAGTTGAAGTTTGTACGGTTGTTTTGCGAAAAGTTTATTGCCTGCTTGCTTTGAAATTATTTTCTTCTCAAACTTAATCCCTATTTTAATAATTTTTCGCATTTTCTTTGCGATTTTTTCTAAATCTTTTTCGCCCATTTTTTCAGACAAATCAAAATCATAGTAAAAGCCGTTTTCAATAGCAGGACCAATGCCAAATTTAACATTTGGGAAAGTATCTTGGATCGCCAAAGCCATTATATGAGCCAAAGAATGTCTAATTGTTTCAATTTTTGTTTTCATAATAATTAATGGTCAATAATAAATAATCAATGATAAATGATCAATAATCAATGATAACTAGTAAATGATAATTAATCAATAACCGCTATCTAAGGATTTATGATTGATGTACTATTTCCTCAACATCTTCGGCTATTATTTTTACAACATCGTCTCGATTGTCAACTTTTCCAGAGATTAAGATAATTTTGTTTTCTACAAAAACTGTTGGATTTTTTGCTACTATGCTCGGGAAAACCACAACTTCTTTTTTGTCTGTGAGGTCTTCCAACTTTAAAAAGAACATTAATTTTCCGGTTTTCGTAATAATTTTTTTAATGCTGGAGATAATTCCACCAACCCTAATTCTTTGATTTGTTAAAGAATCGGTAATTTTTGCCAAAGAAAATGTTCTTTGCTCAAGGACTTTTTTAAAACTTTCCAATGGATGCGAAGTTACATATAATCCCAAAAGTTCTTTTTCCCAACTTAATCTTTCGAAATTTGTAGCTGGTTTAGAAGGGGACATAGAGATTTTATTGTTATTGTTATTTTCTGATTTTGTATTCTCAAAAAGCCCTTTTTGTCCGCTTATTTTGTTTTTCTGTGTTTCACGAGCATATTCAAGTAATTTTTCTAAATTGTTCAAAAGCTGATTTCTTTCTGCTAAGTTGTCAAAAGCTCCTGATTTTATTAGACTTTCTAAAGATTTTCTATTTAAATTTTTGGAATTAACTCTTTGAAGAAAATCTTCTATATCCTCAAAATGACCATTATTCTTTCTTTCCTCGACAACAACATCAATTATAGCTTCGCCTACATTTTTGATAGCTAGCAATCCAAATCTTATTTTATCTTGTTTTATTTCTGAAGGATCGTCTTTAGATAATGGAACAACTGTAAAGTTTTTTAAGCTTTCGTTAACATTCGGAGGAAGAACTTCAATTTTCATTTTTTTGCAGTCGTCAATTAAAATAGCAATTTTATCGAGGTCTGTCTTTTCAGAAGTTAAGAGAGAGGCCATAAATTCTACAGGATAGTGCGCTTTCAAGTAAGCTGTCTGATAAGAAATTGTAGCGTAACACACAGCATGACTTTTATTAAAACTATAACGAACAGATGGTTCTATCCATTTCCATATTTGAGTCGCTATTTTTTCGTCAATTTTGTTATTTATCATTCCATCAATAAATTTCTTTTTCTGCGCAAATAACAAAGTTTTTATTTTCTTGCCAATAGCTTTTCTTAGAACATCGGCTTCACCTAAAGAAAATCCAGCTAATTTTTGAGCAATTTTCATAATTTGCTCTTGGTAAATCATAATCCCTTGAGTTTTATTCAGGATTGGCTCTAAGTCAGGGTGCAGGTATTCTACTTCTTTTTTCTTGTTCTTTCTGGCGATATAGTCTGAAATAAATTGGATAGGTCCTGGGCGATAAAGGGCAACCATTGCAACGATATCTTCAAACTCATTTGGTTTTAATTGTTTTAAGTATTTTTGGAATCCAGGTGATTCTAATTGAAATACCCCAATCGTATCTCCTTTTCCAAGAATTTCAAATGTTTTTTTATCGTCCAGGGGGATAGTATTAATATCTAATTTGAGTTTATTCCTAAGAACATATATTCTTGACAAAGTGTCTTCGATTATTGTTAGATTTTTCAATCCCAAAAGATCTATTTTTAAAGGGCCCAGAGCTTCGACGGCATGCATTTCGTATTGCGTAATTATGTTCTTGTCATTTTGAGTAGGGTATTGTAATGGGATAAGGTTTGAAAAAGGTTCTTTTGACACAACTATTCCACAAGCATGGGTTGAGGCGTGTCGGATTACGCCTTCTAATTTTTTGGCTAAATCAATTAATCTTTCTGCCTCTTGGTCGGTTTTGTACAAAGTCTTAAATTCGCGAACCTCTTCTAACGTTTTATGTAAATCAAATCCGATGGGAACCATCTTTGCAATTTTATCGCAATAATTATAGGGATAATTTAAAGCTCTGCCAACATCTCTGATTGCAGCTCTGGCAGCCATTGTTCCAAAAGTGATAATTTGCGCAACCCTGTCGCGTCCATATTTGTCAGAGATATAAGTTACAACTTCGTCTCTTCTTCTGTCTGCAAAGTCTAAATCAATATCAGGCATTGAGATTCTTTCAGGATTTAAAAATCTTTCAAAGAGAAGATCGTATTTCAAAGGGTCAATATTTGTTATGTTTAAAAGATAAGCCACAATAGAGCCTCCGGCTGACCCTCTACCAGGCCCAACAACAATTCTTTTCTCTTTGGCCCAATTTACGAAGTCTTGGACTATCAGAAAGTAAGAGGCAAAGCCTGTTTCCTTGATAACAGAAAGTTCATATTTAATCCTGTCTGTGACTTTTTTACTGGGCTTTGCTCCGTACCTTTTTTTAAGACCAGCATTACACAAATCTTCAAGGTATTTGTCAGGGGTTTTGTGGTTAGGAACATCAAAATAAGGTAATTTGTTTTCTCCAAGCTCAAATTCAAAATTACATTTTTCAGCAATTTTTTGAGTATTCTCAATAGCTTCGGGAATATGCTTGAACAATTCTGTCATTTCCGCTGGACTTTTTAGAGAAAAATCATCTATTGTCATACTTTTCCTTTCTGTATTACTAGTATTGTTGCCAGTATTAATAAGCATTAAAACATCTTGAGCTTCAGCGTCTTCTGGTTTTAAATAATGAACATCATTTGTGGCAATTAATGGAATGCCGTATTTTTTAGAAATATTAATGAGCTCTTTATTTACCTTTGCTTGCTCTGGGATGTTAGGGTGGTGTTGTAGTTCTAAATAAAAATTTCCTTGTCCAAAAATATCATTGTATCTTTGCGCTAATTCTTCAGCCTCCTCAAGTTTATTTGACATAATCAAACGTGGGATTTTTCCAGCCAAACAGGCCGTTGAAGCGATTAAACCTTTGGAATGTTTTCTCAAGAGTTCTTCGTCTACTCTTGGTTTATAATAAAAACCCTCTAAATGGGCTTTTGTTACAAGTTTTACTAAATTTTCATAACCCTCTTTGTTTTTTGCCAAAAGAACGAGATGATATCTTTTGTTGTCAATATTTGGTCTTTTCTGGGACATTTTCTCAAAAGCAACATATACTTCTACTCCAATTATGGGCTTAATGCCTCTTGCCTTGGCTTTTTGAAAGAATTCTACGGCTCCATATAAAACTCCGTGGTCTGTCAGGGCCACTGAATCCATTCCTAATTCTTTTACATAATCTAAAAGTTGGTCTATCTTCGGCAAGCCGTCTAACAAACTATAATGTGAGTGAACGTGTAGGTGAGTGAACTTCATTAAATCATTTTACCTCGTTACAGCCTTCAGAGCAAGAGCCG
>CAYNRO010000006.1:0-18683 GCA_964399845.1 uncultured Candidatus Saccharibacteria bacterium
CTATATCTTTTCTAGTTACGCTGAGCTTTTTGCCTAATAAATTTTCGGCCGGGTGAAAAGTTGGTTTAACTTTAGAAACATCAACTTCTTCTAAAAGATTAAAGTAATCCAAAATACCAGAAAGTTCGTTTTGAAACTTCTTGCATTCTTCCGCGCTGATGCCTAATCTGGCTAATTTTGCGATGTGTTTAACTTCTTGTTCTGAAATCATACTTACCGAGAATTAATGATTAATGATTAATAATTAATGATTAATGATAAATGATCCTTACTTTGGTGGTTCCATATTTTCTACTTCTGTTAATACTTCGTGTAATTCATCGAGTTTTTCCAAAACCATTCCAGCTCCTCTTGCCATTGCAGTTATTGGATCTTCCACAATCTTAGTTGGAACCTTAACTTCTTGTTGAATTAAAACATCTAAACCTTTTAAAAAGCCACCACCACCGGCAAGATAAATTCCGTTTGACATAATGTCTGCCAAAAGTTCAGGAGGAGTTTCTTCGATTGTAGTTTTCACGGTTGATACAATCCGTTTAACAGATTTTTCTAAAGCGCGTCTTATGCTTTCATCTGAAATCAAAATTTCTTCAGGCAATCCTGTTATTATATTCCTTCCCCTTAGAGGAAGCTCTTTCTTTTCTGCTAATGGAAGCGCAGAGCCGATTCCGATTTTAACTTTTTCGGCAGCTCTTTCTCCAATTAACAATTTATATTCTTCTTGGACAAATTGGATTATGTCTTCGTTAAATTTGTCTCCTGCAACCCTAAGGCTTTTTGCGATAACAATGCCTCCTAGAGAAATTACAGCTACTTCAGTGGTTCCTCCTCCAATATCAACAATAAAATTACCACCTGGTTCTTGAACAGCTAATTTTGCTCCAATTGCCGCAGCCATAGGCTCTTCTATTAGAAACACTTGCCGCGCTCCTGCGCTTTTAGTAGCATCGCAAACTGCTTTTCTTTCAACTTCTGTTACTCCATAGGGAATTCCTATAATAACCCTTGGGCGTGGCCCGAAAATAAATTTTCCTTGATGAACTTTCTCTATAAAATATTTCAACATCTGTTCTGTTACTTCAAAATCTGAAATAACACCATTAACCAAAGGCCTTGTAGCAACGATATGGGCAGGAGTTCTTCCAACCATTTTCTGCGCTTCTTCTCCTATGGCCACAACCTGACCTGTTTTCTGATTAATTGCAACTACAGAGGGTTCGTTGATTACAATCCCTTTGCCTTTAACATAAACCAGTGATGTGGCAGTCCCTAGGTCAATAGCTATATCATCGGAGAAATAAGAAAAAAAATTATTTAACATTTTCATATAGAATCTTTACTTCACGAATAAATGAATAACATCCTTTATTGTCACATAGATCATTAAAGAGATTAACAGTAAAAAGAAAAAGACTGTAATTCTTTGCTCAACTTTTTGCGTTACTGCCTTTCCTCTTATTTTCTCAATAATAATAAACATAAGCCATCCGCCATCTAAGGCAGGAATAGGCAAAACATTCAGTAATGCCAAAGAAATAGAGATCAAAGCCATAAACCGCAAGAAATAGCCTACTCCTAGGGATCCCATTTGAGCAAATAGTTCAAAAATTCCAACAGGGCCTTTTACCTCAATACCATCTGGCACTCCCTGTCCCTGAACAAGACTTGCAATAGTCATTCCCCATCCTTTAACAACCGTTGCAGTTAAATTGACTGTTGCGATAACCCCTCGAACAGGCGCTTCATACCAAGGATATGACTTTATAGAAGTTCTAACCAAAGATATCCCTATTGGACCCTGTCCTTCTGGAAATGATTCACGCGGAACCAAGGAAGTTTCAAATATTTCTTTGCCTCGTTCGATCCCTAAAGTGATTTCTTGACCCCTGTGTGTTTCTGTAAATTCTTGTAATTCTTTTACCTTGCTTATACTAATACTTTCGTTTTCAAATTCTATGCTCTTTACAGAGTCTCCAAGTTTTATGCCAGCACTTTCTGCAGGAGAGCCCTGAACAACTGCTATAATCTGAACCCTTGGATTAACCAAGTTATCATTTTGATTATCTTCTATCTGGGTCGGAACACCCATGTACATCACAATGCTAAGTAAAATAGCCGCAATAATCCAGAAAGAAATAACTCCTCCCAAAATGACTAAAGCCCTTTGCCAAATTGGTTTTTCTGAAAAGCTACGGCTGTCTTTAATTCTTTTTTCGTGTCCGTAAATCCTAACAAACCCACCCAATGGCAAGAGATTTATAGAATAAATTGTTTCGCCAAATTTTTTTCCAAATAATCTGGGAGGATACCCTATTCCAAATTCTTCAACCTTTATTCCAAACTTTTTTGCTAACAAAAAATGACCAAGTTCGTGGAGAATAATTAAAAGAACAAGACTTACGATGGCAATAATAATTGTGAGAATCATAATAGTAATAAATGATTAGTGATAAATGATTAGTGATTAGTGATTAATGATTAATGATTAGTGATAAATAATAATTAGGTGTTTATCTCGCTTTTCTTTCTCTCTGTCATGTCTTCGACTTTTTTATTATACTCGTCAACCAAATCCTGAAGTTCGTCTTTTGCCCTAAATTTATCATCTTCGCGGATTGTACCGCTTTTTGCTTCTTTTTGAATCTCGTCCCAAGCCTGTTCGCGCCAACGTCTTATTGTTATACGTGCATCTTCTTGTCTTTCTGAAAGAATGCGCAGTAAATCCTTCCTATATTCGTCACTAAGAACAGGTAGAGAAACCCTGATAACATCTTTTTCAACAATAGGAGATATTCCCAAAGATGCTTGCAAAATCGCTTTTTCGATTGATTCAATATATGATTTGTCCCAAGGCTGTATAGTAATTTGCCTTGGCCCTGATAATGATATTGAGGCCAATTGTTTTAATGGAAACTTCTGGCCAAAAGATTCAACAATTATATCTTCAACCAAAGAAGGAGAGGCCTTGCCTGTTCTAAATTTCATAAATTCTTTTCCTAAAAAATCTATTGTTTTGTCAAATTCAGGTTTAATTTTATTTATAATTTCTTTATACATATTGTATGTTATAGGGTTATTTAAATTTTTATTAATAAATTCTCTACGGCTAATTTAGAATTTATGTTAGTAGTTGAAATTAAAAACTTGGTATTTTGGATATTTGCAATAATATTCTTTAATTTAGACGCAGAATCTTTATCGAAACTCCTTGTCTCTTCTTTTCCATACAATTTAGACAAGAAAATACTTCTAAAATATCTTAACCAAATATCTAAAGTTTCGTTTATATTTTCTTTTTCTTCAGACATATCTTTTGCATATTTAAAACGAAATCCCATTTCAGAATTGTGGATTTGGATAACATCTGAAATAAGCTTTTTCTGGTTTTTAATTTTTTCGGGATTTAAAAGAAAATTGACAGCTATGCCTGGTTTGCCAGAAGAAAGAAAAGAAAATTCTTTTGCTGTTTGTTCTTCAACTTTTTGCCCAATAAGATAATTTTCAATTTCTGTTTTGCTTACTGTTGAAAATCTTATCTTCTGTAATCGCGACAAAACTGTTGGCAACAACATTTCAGGATATTCTGTTATTAAAATTAAAATTGTTCTGCCTTTCGGTTCCTCGAGCTCTTTTAAAAAAGAGTTTTGAGAATCTAAGGTCATTAAGTGCGCATTATCTATAATAGCAATCTTGAAAACGCTTGAATATGGATAAAGCGCTAATTTAGCAATAAGTTCTCTTATTTGCGATATATGGATTGATTTTTTGGCAACTTCCGGCTCAACTAAACTAAAATCAGGATATGTTCCATTTTCAATGTCTTTACAATTTTTGCAGACCTTACAAGGTTTTAATTTTCCATCACAATTTAGATATTGAGCAAATTCAATAGCTAAAGCCCTTTTGCCTAAATGTTCTTGTCCATAAAACAAAATTGCATGTGGAAGATTCTTGCTTTCTGCTATTTTGATTAAAAACTCTCTCTGTTTTTGATGGCCAATTATCATTTTTTTGTCATTATGCTTTTTTTGTAAGCATTAAGATTTTCCAAAACAACACCTGTCCCTTTTGCTACACATAGCAAAGACTCATCTGCTAAAAAACAAGGAACACCAGTGGCTCTCGAGATAAGTTCGTCTATGTTTCTAAGCATTCCTCCTCCTCCGGAAACAACCATTCCCTTATCCATTATGTCTGCCGAAAGTTCTGGGGGAGTATCTCTCAAAACAGCTTTAATAATCTGAACAATTTCGTCAAGCCTGTCATGAATCGCCTCTTGGATTTCATTAGACGAAATTTTAAAATTTCGTGGTAGTCCTGAAATTAAATCCCTACCTCTAATCTCTAATTCTTTTTCCAATTCATTTTTTTGATTAACAGAATCGATAGACGAACCACTGCGATTCAATCTTAATACGTTTTTTGGATCATCTGCTTCTTTAGAAAATAAATTTTTATTAGAAGCGCTAGAAGACAAAGCTGTTCCTATCTTTATTTTAATCTCTTCAGAAGTTTGTTCCCCAATAGCTAAATTATGTTTTTGTTTTATATAATTTGAAATAGCTCTGTCTATTTTATCACCACCAACCCTTAGTGAAGATGACGTTACTATGCCACCAAGAGAAATTACAGCTACTTCTGACGTTCCTCCTCCAATATCAACAATCATATGGCCTGAACAAGAATTAATAGGAATACCTGCTCCAATTGCAGCTAGAATAGGTTCTTTGGCAATATAGACTGCTTTTGCTCCAGCAGACATTCCTGCCTCCACAACAGCTCTTTTTTCAGTTGAAGTTATTCCGGCCGGAACACCAACCAATAGTTCTGGTTTAAAAAAACTAAAAATACCGACGGCTTTTTTAATAAAATATTTTATCATTGCTTGGGTTACGTGGTAATCAGCAATAACCCCGTCTTTCAATGGCCTATAAACCCTTATTGTGTCAGGGGTTCTGCCTGTCATTTCTTTTGCTTCTTGTCCAACAGCCAAAACTTTATTTTCCGCAATTCCAACGGCAACCACTGATGGTTCATTTAAAACCGCTCCTTTGCCTGGAAGAAAAACTATGGAGTTACAAGTTCCTAAATCAATTCCGATTCTTTTTGATAACATAGGGTTGTTAAAATATTAAAATATTAAGATGTCTAAATGTCTTCAACTCTTTTTATGTCTGCTCCTAATTTTTGTAAACGTTCTTCGATTCGTTCATATCCCCTATCTATCTGATAGATATTTCCAAGAACTGTTTCGCCCTTAGCTATTAATCCTGCAATAATCAAAGCAGCTCCAGCGCGCAGGTCAGGACTCGGAATTTCAATCCCTTGAAGCCTTGTAGACCCTTTCACAATTGCCCTATGCGGGTCACAAAAAATTATATTAGCTCCCATTTTATTTAAATCTTCAAGATATTTAAGTCTACCTTCAAACAATGGATCGTGGATTGAAGTAAGTCCATTGCTCGATGTAGCTAAAACTCCAAGCTCTGGCTGCAAATCAGTATGGATGCCAGGATAGGGCAGGCTTTGAATTTTATCCATTGTAAGCTTTCCTGACGGAAAAACTTTGATCAATTTTGGACCCAATATCTCGATTTTTGCTCCAAAATCTTTAAGTCGTTTTAAAAAAAGTTCTAAGAAAGAAAATTCAGCATTCTTAATTAATACTTCTCCTTGGGTTGCTAAAGCTGCAACAATAAAAGTGCCTGCTTCTATTGGGTCTGACATTAAATAATGGTCAAAACCTTTTAAATCTTTTGTCCCAGAGATTTTTATTGAATTAACTCCATTATATTCAATCTTTGCTCCCATTTTTTTAAGAACTTTCACTAATTCCTGAACTTGATAATCCTGGTCTGCGATTTTCAAAATAATCTCTTTTGACCTGAGCGCAGAATAAGAAAGAATATTTTCTGTTGCAGTAACGCTAAATTCCCTAAGAACAACTTTCATTGTCTTCTTTATGCTTTCTCCTTTTTCGGAATAAAAATTTTCATATAAAGGCCTGAGGCTTGAATCTTTCTCAAAACAATAAAAGCCATTTTTTAATAAAGCATTAATCCCTGTTTGTCTAAAAGCGTCTAAATGAGTATCTAAAGACCTTGCTCCAATAAAACATCCTCCGGGTAATGGCATTTTAACTTTAGAGAATCTTGCCAGAAGAGGGCCTAAAATTAAAATTGAGCCTCTTAGAAAACCAATTAGTTTAGGAGAAAGTTTCGTAACATCAATATGTGAACATTGTATTTTAACTTTTCTTTTGCTTAGCCAAGAAATCTCAGCACCAAGTCCTTTTAGAATGTCAATCATTCTAAAAACATCTTCAATTAATGGAAGATTGTCTATAACGCAAGGTTCTTTTGTTAGAAGAGTTGCAGATAAAACTGGAAGAGCTGCGTTTTTCGCTCCCCTAATATTAACGGTTCCATTTAAGGGTTTCCCGCCTTTAATTACAAATTTTTCTGAAACGCGCGAATTTTGAGTTTTAATGTTTGACATCTAAGTTTTAATCCGCATACCACGCCACACGTAGCAATCCGGATAGGCATTTATTATAGTATATCTTAGTCTAAAATACTGAAGTTGGCAAGTACGAACAGTTCTGCTATTATGTTATATATGAATAGAAAATTCAGAAGCACATTGTTTGCACTCCTTACAATGCTTTTCTTGATAACAGCTCCTACAACTATCTTATATTACATGGGCTGGCGTTTTGATTGGCCGACAAAAACAATTACTCAAACAGGAATTTTCTATTTTAAAGTCTCTCCAAGAGAAAGCAAAATCTATATTGACCACGAATTTAAAAAGAAAACAGGTTTTTTCTTTAATTCAGCTTTAATCGAAAACCTTACTCCGAAAGAATATTTTGTGGAAATCGAGAAACAAGGATTCTATAAATGGGAAAAGTTTTTAGAAATTAAGAAAAGACAAGTAACAGAAATAAAAAACATTACATTAATTCCAGAAAATCCAAATTTTACAATTATATCAGAGAAAATAGAAAATTTTTATCCTGCGCCAGATAATAAGAAAATAATTTTGCAAGAAACATATTACATTGTTGAAAACACTGAAAATCTTGAAAATTCCGAGGAATTAATCTTATCTGGCAACGAAAACCCCGCAGGAGTAAAAAAATGGTCTTTAAAGCTTTTTGATTTAGGCAAAGACCTTAAAAGTAAACTAATTGACGAAGACGACATTATTGCTGAAATCAAAAAATTAGATAAAAATCCAAGTTCATATAAAGAGAATAACAACTTACAAATTGAGTTAATTAATTTAACAATTTCAAGCGATTCAAAAAGAATCTTAATTGAAATAAAAGAAATAAATACTGAAATAGCTAATAACGAATCTCAATATCTTACTTTAGACCTGAACAAAGCTCCTGATTCTTTAGAGCTCATTCCTGTTTCACAGAAAGAAGAAAGTGCAAAAATAGAAAATGTATATTTTTCTCCAGAAAATATTGATAAATTTTTAATATTGTCGTCCTGTGGAGCAGAAGGACAAGACAAGACAAAGGAATTGCAGGAATTAGATATGAGAAATGGAAAAACTTATCTTTCTGTTTTAGATAACATTGTATATGTATCAGTTATTGGAAAAGATATTTATTATATTGATAAATCAGGATTTGTTTTTAAAAACAATTTTTCTTTTGATAGAGCGGAAAAACTAAATTTTAGGCCCTTTTATTTAAACCCTGAAAGCAAATATGAGATATATGAAAGAAATTCCAATATATTTTTAAGAGAAAATAATAGCTTATATCTCTTTGATCAAGATAAAAAAGTTTTTGGAGAATTTTTTGAATCTGTTCAGAATTTAAAATTTGCAATAGATTCTAAAAAAATGGTTTATTGTGACGACTACGAGGCAAGAGTATTCTTTCTAGAAAAGGTATACGACCAACCAACAAGAGATAAATACGAAAATATATTTTTGACTAATTTTTCGGAAAAAATTAGGGACATTTTTTGGTACACAGACCATTATTTATTATTCCTTGTCGGAGATACGATAAAAATTGTTGAAATTGACGATAGAGACAAAGTCAATATTGTTGATCTTATAGAATTAGAACAATTAAATTCATTCCAAGACACAAGAACTGCAGGAGAGATAGAAAACCAAGAAATCTCTGATAAAGAAAAACCCATACTCACAGAAGAAGCAGGGTCTAAAATATTCTGGAATCAAGATAATAAAAAATTATATATTTTGTTTGAAAACAATATCTACGCTTCAGAGGAATTAATTCGTTAAATTGTTTTTCGACATCAATCTTTGTTTTCTATCTTTGCCTTCAAATCCTCCCATTTCATCTCTTCAGATTCCCCTATCTTGCAAACTGGCTTGAATTGACAATAACGACATTGTTTGTCGCTGGGATATCCAGCAAGGCGGGAAGGCACAATGTTAGAATCAATTTGTTCCTTAAGATTAACAAGACCCTTTAAAAGAAATTCTGTGTGTTCTTGATTATAGTCAATAAAGAATTCTTTTAACTGCTGGTTGTCTTTGTTCACATAAAGCAAGATACCTTTTGGAATTTCAAAATAGTGTAAATATAGTTGTATTTGGTCAATGTTATCTTTTTTGGCTTGCGTCAAATACTGAAAACCCAAACTATTGATACTTTTTATATCAAGAACATAAAGCTCTTTGCCATCGCTTACTATTGCGTCAGCCCTACCTGAAATTATTTCTTGTTGCGGTATCTTTATCTCTGAGCTAACAACATGGATATCTCTGGCTCCAAGCAACGACTGCATTATAAGCTGATGAATATGATCTCCATGGTCAAATATTCTCAAAATATTTGCTTCCATTGCTTTTTTGGGAGCATTTTTAAATTTAAAAAACACTAAACGCGGGCATTTCCCCGCGTCTGAGATATAAAAATGATGCTGATCTCTATCCTTCTGGTTATCCAAATAAAATTTATCAATAACTTCTTTTAACATCAATATATAAAAATATTAGTTTTTTGTTCTATCACGCGACAACCAATGTTTTTAGGCAACTTTATGGAATCTTGTCGTCTTAGAGTTTTATTCGCCAAATAACTAAGATTTTCATGGTAACTTTCGCTTAGTATCTAAGCATGGTTCCCGCCGTAAGGCGGGATTAGTCGCCGAGAATGTAGATAGTCAAACCTCGCAGGGGTTTGAACTATCGGTACCTGAAAATTTTAGTTATTTAGCGAACCGTTCATACATGAAAATTCTAATTGTTGGGCGAACATCATCTCGAAACATTATCTTTTTGCCCATTGTGGAGCTCTACGTGCTCGTTTCAATCCAAATTTCTTCCTTTCTCTCTTTCTTGGATCTCTTGTCAAAAACCCTGCTTTACGTAACCTTTTGCGAAAATCAGGATTAAAATCCACCAATATTTTTGCTATTCCATGCCTAACTGCTTCAGCTTGAGCAGAAATCCCTCCTCCTCTCACTATTGCCAAAACCCTAAACTTATCAAGAGACTTCATTTTCCTAAGGGAATCTGTGGCAGTTTGTTCAAGCTCAAGGGTATAAAAATAATCTTTGCAAGGCTTTCCGTTGATCAAAATTTCTTTTTTGCCTTTTGTAAAAACCCTCACACGTGCTATTGCCCTTTTCCGTTTTCCAGTACTTTCCATGTAGCGATCAGATTTAAGATCTTTCTCGTCTTTGGTCTCTTCTTTAACTTCATCTTTGACCTCATCTTTGACCTCTTTTTTAACTGGTTTTTTAACCTCTTTTTTTATGTCTTTTTTAACGTCTTTTTTAACCTCTTTTTTAACTGGTTTTTTATCATCAACAACCTTAGCTACTTTAACAGCTTTTGGCTTTTCTTTTTTTGATTCTTTTTTTATGTCTTTTTCAGTTGTTTTAGTTGTTTTCATAAATTAATAATATATTAGTTGAAAATATTGGTTTCTTGTTTTTTTTGCGCAACAACCAATGTTTTCAGGCAACTTTCGCAGGTGACTAAGCATGGTTTTTGCTTTAGCAAAATTAGTCGCCGAGAATGTAGATAGTCAAACCTCGCAGGGGTTTGAACTATCGGTGCATGAAAACTTTTGTTGCCATATAAATCACAATCTCTATTTCTTACATTCACATATTAAACAATTACTCTACCTTCAATCGTTTAATCCGTTTGGCTCTTAGTTTATTATTGGGTAACATTCCAAAAACAGCTTTTTTAAAAACTTTTTCAGGATCTTTTTCAAAAAGTTTCTCAAAAGTAATTTCTTTCATTCCACCTAAATAACCACTATGGTGATAATAAATTTTATTTTGTCTCTTGTTACCAGTAACCTTTATGTTGTTAATATTTTTTATAATAATAAGGTCCCCTGTATTTTTATTACGGGCAAAATCTATTTTATTCTTTCCTTGCAACAACACGGCGACTTTGACTGCCAATCTCCCTAAAACTTTATCTGTAGCGTCTATTGTATAAGTTTTATTATCCATAATGTTATTTTAAAATTATTCAACCAACTCTATTATCGCCATTTTAGCTCCATCAGACTTTCTCTGACCCAATTTAATAACTCTTGTATACCCTCCTTGTCTATCTTTATATTTTGGGGCAATCTCATCAACCATTTTTTTAACTAAATCTTTTGAAAAATATTTTACTAAAATACGCCTTGATGCTAAGTCTTGCTTTTTGGCACGAGTTATAAACTTTTCGGCAACTCCCGAAACCTCTTTGGCTTTCGCTTCAGTCGTCTTTATTTTTTTATGTAAAAAAAGAGATCTTGCTAAAGATTTTAGTAAGGCTTTTCTTTGGTCTTTTTCTCTTGAAAATTTTCTTCCTTTTTTAAGCTTTTTCATTATTTACTAGATTTTATTTCTAATCCTAATTTTTTCAATATTTTTTTAATTTCTTTTATTCCTTTCTCCCCTATTCCATTAAACTCTAATAGCTCTGACTCATCTTTGTCTAATATCCCTGCAACGTTTTTAATCTTATTCTCTAATAATGCTTTTAATACATTAGCAGATAATTCTAAATCTTCAACTTTTATTTTTGTAGAGTCTTCTTCTTTATTTTTTTTACTCAAGGTTTCTGCGGAAGATTTGGGTTCTTTTTTTTCTTTCTTTGTTTTTACTTCGTCTATCGGAGCAAATTTATCTCCAAGCAAAGAGAAATGTTTTATTAAAATTTCTGTTGCGCCGAAAAAGGCTTGCTCAGGAGTTATTGTTCCGTCGGTCTCAATCTCCAAATGCAATCTGTCAAAATCTGTTCTCTCTCCAACGCGCATATTTTCAACCCTATAGCTTACTTTTTTCACAGGAGTAAAAATAGCATCAATCGGCATAACTCCAATTTCCAATTTCTCGTTTTTCTTTCTTTCTTCTATTGGCTCATACCCAATGCCTTTATCTATTTGGATTTCCAATTCCAATTCTGCTTTTTCGTCAGTCAAAGTTGCAATATGGCAAGATTTATTCACTAATTCAACTTGAGTAGGACAATCAAAATCAGAACCCTTGACTTCTTTTTCTCCTTTGACTTTTAGGGTCGCTTTTTGTGGCTCATCGGTATAAATCTTAAATCTCATCTGCTTTAAATTCATCATAATAACAATCATATCTTCTAAAACACCTGGTATTGTTGAGAATTCGTGCTGAACCCCTTTAATCTTGACTTGCGTCAAAGCAGCTCCAGGCAAAGAAGAAAGCAAAACTCTTCTCAGGCTATTTCCAATAGTTATGCCATATCCTGGATACAACGACTCAATCTCAAAACGAGCCCAGTTGTCTTTTTTTTCTATAATTTTAGGTTCTTTTGGTAAAAGTATCATAGAAACCATATGAACATTTAAGCATTTAAGCATTTAAACATAAATTAAGATGTTAAAATGTTAAGATGTTAAAATGTTAAGATGTTGTTTAGCGTGAATAAAATTCGAAAATAGCAGAAATCTCTGCAGGCGGAGTTGCTTCTTCAAAAGACGGATCTTTAATAATTTCTCCTTCCATTTTTTTAATATCAATTCTAATCCAAGAAGGCGGTTTATATTTTTCCAAAGCTAATGGAGTGTTTTCAAAAATAGGTTTCTTTTTTGATCTTAACTTTAAACTTATCTTATCCCCTATTTTTACTTCAAAGAAAGGAATATTAACTGCCTTTCCATTAACCAAAAAATGTTTATGGTTAACGATTTGACGAGCCTGTCTGCGCGAAGAAGAAAAACCCATTCTAAAAACAACATTGTCTAAACGACTCTCTAATTTCTTTAACAATAATTGACTTGTATCTTCTTTTACTATTTTATTCTCCAAAGGAATTAAATCAGAATCCTTTGTTTTTGTTTTTAATGGAACTTTGACAGAAGGTTTCTTTTGCTTTGCCAAAACTTCTTTTACATATTTTTTAAATTGATTTTCTCTCAGGTTGTACCAATTTCTTAATTTCTGTTTTTCTTTTAGTTCTTTGCCATATTCAGAAGCCATTTTCCTTCTTCTGCCGCCCCTTTTTCTAACCGTATGAGCTTGCACTGCCATAGGACACTTGGGAGAAAAACATCTTTCACCTTTGAGGAAAAGTTTCTGCCCTAGCCTTTTACAAATTTTACATTTATTATTATTCATATTGCAATTAAATTTTATACTCTCCTTGCTTTAGGAGGCCTACAGCCATTATGAGGTATTGAGGTCATGTCTGTTATTGAAGAAATACTTAAACCATGCGAAGCCAAAGACCTGATTGCTGAATCTCTCCCAGAACCTATTCCTTTTGCCAAAATAGCAACTTTTTCAATACCCATCTTTTTTGTAGCTAAAGTTATTGATTCGGCTACTTTGGAAGCAGCAAAAGGCGTAGCTTTTTTTGTTCCTTTAAATCCAATAGATCCTGCGCTCGCCCAAGTGAGAACATCCCCTTTCATATTAGTTAAAGTAAGCATCGTGTTGTTATAAGAAGATGAAATATAAACTTTGCCCTCATTTATCTTAGAGCTCACTGAGATCTTAACGTCTTTTTTCATCTTAGACTCCAACGTGTCTTTTTCTTCTAAAACCGTTTCTTTTGATTTTTTTATTATCCGTTTCTTACCCATAAACAAATATTTATACCTTTATATTTTACTTAGAATCTGCTGATTTCTTACCAGAACCAACTGTTTTTCTTACATTACCACGAACAGTTCTGCTATTAGTTTTTGTTCTTTGTCCTCTTATTGGTAGTCCTTTAGAACTGCGTATTCCTCTATAGGAACTAATATCTTTCAACCTCTTTATGTTCAATATTATATTTCTTCTAAGGTCTCCTTCTGTTTTGTATTTATTTTCAATAATTTCTCTAAGTTTATTAACTTCCTCAGATTTTAACTTAGAAGCTTTTTCAACAGGATTAACCCCGGCTTCTTTTAAAATTTCCCTACTTGAAAAAAGTCCTATACCGAATATATAGGTTAACGCTACTTCTATTTGTTTTTGTTCTGGAATATTAATTCCGGCAATTCGAATCATAAAAATATTTTAAATACTGCGCTTAAATATTTAAGCGCCCAAACATCAAATTATCCTTGGCGTTGTTTATGTCTTGGATTTTTGCAAATCACATAAACTCTTTTTTTACGCCTAACTATTTTACAATCTTTACAAATTTTTTTTACCGAAGAGCGAACTTTCATATATTAACAAATAACAAACAATCAATGATCATTTACTCGTCGTTCATTATGGTTATTTTCCTCTATATACTATTCTCCCCCTTTCTTTATCATAATCACTCATTTCTACAATAACTTTATCACCAGGCAAAACCTTAATTCTATACATCCTTAATTTTCCTGCCAGGTGAGCGATTATCTCTGTACCATCTTCTAACTTTACCTTAAAATGAGTACTTGGCAAAGCATCTATAACAAAACCGTTTTTTCTATAAACTCTTTTATTGGATTTTTCCATTGATACAGTTAGTCAATTTAACAAACTTTCTTCAATTAGTCAACTCAATTTAATAAAAATTAACTATAAATATTAATTTTAGCTCTTAAATTTATGGAATTTAAGACAATTTAGTTTAATCAAGCCTTAATTTCAATTCAATTTTATTAAGGTCTTCTGATATCTCTTTTCTAAAAAGAGGCCAAGATTTTATCTCTATACTGCTAATTCCGGGATAATTCTCTAAAAATATTTTGGTTTCTTCTGAAGATTTTCCGAAAACAGCTTTTTTGAGTTCCTCTGTTTGAACATCTGAATACGCCTTGGCTTTAATTTTTAAATTTAATTCAATCTCTCCGGACTTTACATCAACAGATTTAATATAATAATTAATCTCCAAGCTTTCTTCTTGAATCTTTTTGCCTTCAGGAATATTTAAATCTAGAAGGGCTTTAGCAAATTTTTCCATATTTGCTTTTTCAAAACCAATGCCTTGGGAATTAATTTTGAGTTCGTAGTTAAAGTTTTCTGTTTTACTGCCTGCTTCAACCGATGCCTTTTCTTCTATAACTTCTTGCGAGATTGCTTCGTCTTCTAATATAAATCCTGGAGAGAGATTGGATTTTAGAAATTCTTTGCTTTCTGCTTTTGCTCTTTCCATTAAACTATTCTTGGCTTTATTTAAATCTTGTTCTGTAACTTGCGCTGTTTCTCCTTTAAATCCTCCCTGCATAGAATCAAAAGATTTTCCATAAAAACTAGTATATCTGGCAGTGCCTGCAAATCCAGGGATAGAAAAAGTAGAAGCCTCTATGTTGTACTCCTTTCCTGCTTCTGTTGCTTCAACTTCTATGTCAGCATAACCTGGAACAAGTTTTCCTTTTTCGTATTTACCTCCGGGAATATTCGCTGGTTGAATTGATCTAAATAATTTCTCATCAGAAGATACAAATCTCGTTTTTACAACCAAACCCTGCACAGCGGTAGAATAATTATTATATACACGGATTGTCCCCCTTGCTTTTGATTCGTCTGTGGCTTTTCCTGAAGCCAAAGACTCTTCTGAATATTCTTTTTCGTTGCTAAAAATTTTTCCTGGAATAGTTTCATCTTCTACCCAATCTTCTTGATTAAATTTATCATAGGAAGCATTAACAATAAGTGTTTTCTCAAGATTAATCACTTCTGTCTTTGGAAAAATATCAATTTTTGCCTTAGAAAAGAAAAACAATCCTAAAGTTATGACCAAAATTAGAACTATTGAAGACAAAATAAAACTTTTCGAAACAAGTTTTAATTTTTTGGGTTTAATTTTACTAAAACTCTTTTCTTTTTTGTTGAAAGAAATCAATTGTTCGTCTTCTAAATGTTTTTCTTTAACCTCAACTTTGTCCAAATTTTTGGAATATTTTGCTTTTTCAGGAGGTATAATATCAAAAAATTTCTTAGCCATTAATTGTGTTTAGTTATATAGAATAAGAAGTTAATAAACAAGGCACACTTTGTGAAGTTTTTAAATTATTAGTTACGTCTTCTATGTTTGTAAAATCTTTAGGTAGAATAAATTTTATTTCCTTAACTATGTCCTTTGCCCTGTGTAAACTTTTCTCTATTTCTGGAAGCTGACTAGCTCCTCCAAAAATAAAAATATTTGTTGGGAAAATTTTTCCCATATTCATTTTTCTAATCTCTGATTTAAAACCTTTAAGCCAAGCATTATTTTGACTTTCTAAAATCTCCTTAATTTTTTCTGCGCTTTCAGGATTTAATAATTTCTTTGAATATCTTTTTTTTAATTCTCTTGCTCTGTATTCCTCTATTCCGAAAGCCTCAGACAAGCTTTGCGAAAATACTCTTCCGCCTATTTTAAATTCGCCTGTTTTGTATAGATTTCCTTTCCTGACTAAAAAAATTTGCGTAATTTCACCACCTATATCAAGAAACACAGCACTATCATCTACCTTTTGTAAGGTTGATAAATTTTGGTAAGAATATGTTATTTTTACTTTTTCGGAAATAAATCGAGACAAGTTTTGGTCAAAAGTTTTCTTTATTTTATTCTTGCTAGAGCCTAAGATAGGACTTGCCTCAACTCTTAAATCTTTTATAATTTCTGTTATACTTCTTAAATAATTTCTTGGCAAAAAAGTTATTAAAATTCTAAATTCTAAAACTTTTCCCTTGTAATTTTGGAGTTTTGGAACCGCATAACCATCAACTTTCTTTTCTATAAATTTAATAGAAACAATCTTAATATCTTGCGGCAAAATGCCAAATTCTTGCGCGAATTCTTCAGAAACCTTTATTTTGACATCTTTTAAAACTTTCTGATTGATACTTTTGGCTTCAATCTTTGAAATCTTCTTATCTATCTCCTTTCGTTTCAACAAACGAGAAACAATTCTTGTCTTAAGAAAACTTGCAGGTAGGCTTAATAAAATTGTTTCATCTAGGTTTTTATATTTCTTGTTCAACTTTAAATTTTTTGAATATGGATTGTATAAAGCAAATTTTTGCTTTATATCTGATTGTATCGCAACCGATTTTATGGCTTTTGAGATTGCTTTTTTTAAAATATCTTTTTGAAATTCTGTATTATCAAAAATTCCAGATTTATTAAAATATTCTTTAGAATTACCTAAAACAATAATTTTTTTATTACTCTCCCCTTCTAATCGTTCTTTTTTTAAAATAATAGCTTTAACTGCTTCAGTACCAATATCTAAACACAAAAAAAAGTTATATTTTTGTTTCTTATTAAAAAATTCTAAATTCATTATAGTATCCTTGAATTTCAAAATACTTTTTGAAATTAAAGAATATTATCATTTTATCAAAAATAATCTATTTCTCAAAATCTCTACTTGCTATCTCATTCTAAAATAGCTTTAATGCGCCGAATATCTGCTCCAGAAGACTCTTGTTTTATAATCCTAAAACTGCCCAGTTCTGATGTTTTCTTTACATGCGGGCCAGCGCAAACTTCTTTTGAAAAATTTCCAATCGAATAAACACTTACCTTCTCTGGATACTTTTCCTTAAAAAAAGCCAGAGCTCCTGATTTCACAGCTTTTTGAAAAAGCATTTCTTCTTTTTTGATTTCTATGTTTTCCTTAATTTTTTTATTAACAATATCCTCAACTTCTTTGAGTTCGTCTGGGTTTAATTTTTTGGAATAAGAAAAATCAAAACGCAATCTACGCGAGTCAACGTCAGAACCCATTTGTTTAACATTGTTGCTCAAAACTTGTCTCAACGCTTGGTGTAATAAATGGGTTGCTGTGTGCAACTTCATTGCTTGATAGGTCGCTGCCTCGCCTACTCCTCCAAACTTTTTCTCAGCACCTGCTCGAGAAATTTCTTGATGCTTTTTCTGAGCTTCTAAAAAAGTAGTTTTGTCTATTTTAAATCCTTTTTCTTTAGCTATTTCTTGAGTAAGCTCTAATGGAAAACCATAGTTTTGGTAAAGGTCAAAGGCCTCTTCCCCTTGAATACTTTTACGTTTTGAGTTTCTCGTAATGGATTCAAGTAATTTTTCAAATTGTTTAAGTCCTTTCTCTAAAGTCATTGCAAATTTTTTCTCTTCGTTTTCTATAACGCTTAATATTTCTGGCTGGTTATTAGCAAGTTCTGGATAAACTTTTTTATATTCCTGAATAACTTTTTTTGTCAGTATTGATAAAAATCCCGCAGAAAGGTCTAGGATTCTTCCGTAACGAATCATTCTTCTAATAATTCTTCTTAGAATGTAGCCTCTTTCAATATTACTAGGGCTTATTCCGTCATTTATCAAGAAAACGCTCCCCCTAATATGATCTGCGATAATTCTAAAACTTTTTTTGTTATTTTTATAATTTTTAGATGAAATTTTTTCTATCTCTTTTATAATAGGATTCAGAACATCTGTCTCGTAAACGGAATCTTTGTTCTGTAAAACAGACAGCAATCGTTCAAAACCAATACCTGTGTCAACGTTTCTTTGTGGCAATTTAGAGTATGCTCCATCTTTATTCTTGTTGTATTCCATAAACACAAGATTCCAAAGTTCCACAAATCTATTACATTTTTTGCAATTCGGTCCGCATTTTGGATCGCCGCATCCATATTCAACGCCTCTGTCGTAATGAATCTCAGAACAAGGCCCACACGGCCCTGTTTCTCCAACGGGTCCCCAAAAATTATCTTGCGACCCAAATTCCACAATTTTTGCAGTCACAATTTTGTTTTCTTCCCAAATCTCAAAAGATTCTTTGTCGCGCGGAATACCTTTGCCCCCTTTAAAAATAGTTATCCAAAATTTGTTCTTGTCTAAAGAAGTCTCGTTGACAAAGAAGTCAAGAGCCATTTCAATAGCTCCTTTTTTGAAATATCCTTTTTCAGGGTCCTCGCCAATAGACCAGTTCCCCATCATTTCAAAGAAAGTGTTGTGTGTATCATCGCCAACTTCTTCGATATCAGGAGTTCTGAAACATTTCTGGATAGAACATATGTGGCGCTGCTTAAAGTCCTTTAAAACATCTTTCTCGCCCGCAAGATAAGGTATAAACTGTTGCATACCAGCTGAAGTCAGGAGAACTGTTTTGTCTTTAGGTATTAACAAACTAGAAGGCACAATTTTGTGCCCTCTTTTTTCGAAAAACTTTAAGAATTTTTGGCGCAATTTATTTGAATCCATAATTAACTAAAAGATATTCTTGAATTATGATACCGCTTCTACTATTTTAACAAACTCTTTGGCATCCAAAGAAGCTCCACCAACAACAACACCCTGTAAACCTG
>CAYNRO010000007.1:0-1369 GCA_964399845.1 uncultured Candidatus Saccharibacteria bacterium
AATATCAATATCAACACAAACTAAAATCGTTCCGCAACACTGCGGAACGATTTTTGGGAAAGAAATTTAATGAATCAGGAATATATTAATTTCTTTTCTCTTCTCTCTACATTGAGCAGATTAAATACCAGAGTTGCTACGGCCGCTACAAGGAAAATCCATTGGATAGAAAAATAAGGAGACATCATAATTACTAAAAGAATCGTCATTACTTTCCCGAAGTTCATTGCCATCTCGTGCAAAACGGTAAATTCGTCCACATAATGACCTTGGTCGGCAGCTATTTCATATGTCAATAATTCAAACGGGGTTCTAAGGAAAATTCTCGCAATGCTATGATAAGCTCCTGCCAGAAAAATCTGAAAAGCTGTAACAATAAAAATTTTAATCAACCATCCAAGCGAATAAAAAACACTACCCCATTTCAATATTTTGCCCTGCGATTTCTTTAAATCAATATGCTTACCCAAGGCTAATTGTAAAACCACTGTCATGGCAATAATAAATGTAGAGATAGCTCCTACTTGGAAATAGTCCCCATTTAAAAGTTGATAAATAAAAATAGGCCAAATGACTAAACCAACCACATTTTCTGAACCATCGGCCACATAGGCTATGATTATCTTTCTTTTGTTTTTTGAAAATAATTCTTGGTATGTTCGTTTTAAAGACCAGCTAAATTTTTCTTTTGTATGCGGAATAGTAAGATAGGGAATGCCTGAAATTATAAAAAGAACAATTGCGATTATAAAAAGGACATCAAAGCCAAATTTTATAATCAAAAAACCGGCTGCTAATGGAGCAAAAATGCTCAAAATTAACCTTGTAGCGCGAAACACGCTAACCTGTCTTGCTCGATTTTTTTTGTTTGTGAACTTTGCAAAATCGACATGAAAAGGTAACCAATAGAATAATCTATGCAGAGTTAGGGCTAAAAGAGAAATCGGAATCAAAAACAATAGATTGCTTTGATCCATAAAGTAAAAAGAAACATAGATAAGAGCTCCAAAAAAGACACTTACCTGAAGCGCTTTTCTGAAACCAAATTTGCTTATAAATTTACCACCCAAACTAACTACCAAGCCATAAGAAAGATAACCAACCCCATAATAAATTGCCACCAAAGATAGACTTTGATTGAAAAGTTCGTATAAAAAAATAGGCAAAAAAATGCCCAGGAAAGCGCTGGCTAACATAACAATGGTTTTGCCTATATAAAGAGAAACAAAACCGCTCGAAAGCGGAGCATCGTAATATTTTTTGTTTAAATTTTGGAACATATTTGCATTATACCTTTTCATAATAATTAAGCCAAGCTCTGGATTTTAACAAGGATTTCTGATAGAATAATCAGGTGAAAGGGCGGTTA
>CAYNRO010000007.1:1469-3862 GCA_964399845.1 uncultured Candidatus Saccharibacteria bacterium
GGGCGGTTAGCTCAGTTGGTTAGAGCGTCCCGGTGACATCGGGAAGGTCATTGGTTCGAATCCATTACCGCCCACTAAGTTTTAGAACATAGAATTAAGAAGATAGAATGCAAAATTTAAAATTAAACATAATTTACCAAGATGATGATTTGATAGCAGTCGATAAGCCAGCAGGCATTGTGGTTTTTCTACCTACTATTATAAATCCCACAATAGATAAGATAGAGAAAGCTCAAGAAAAAACATTAATAGACTTACTTTTGCAGGAACATCCTTTGTTGAAAAATGCAGGAAATCCTCCGAGCTATGGCATGGTGCATAGACTAGATAAAGACACTTCAGGAATTATCTTAATTGCAAAAAACACTGAAAGCTTGATTTTTTTGCAAAAACAATTTAAAAAGAGAGAAGTAGAAAAAAAGTACATAGCGCTATCAACAGGCAAAATTAAACAAGACAACGGAAGTATTAATACTCTTCTTGGAAGAAACCCAAAAAATGGTATAAAGCAAAGAGTTTATTCATATTTAGAACCAGGCTTAAAAATAAAACGAGAAGCAATAACTGAATATAAAGTAATAAAAAGATTTGAAGGTAAAGACGAATATACTCTGCTTGAAGTTATTATCAAGACAGGCAGAAAACATCAAATAAGATGCCATCTTTCTTATCTTGGATTTCCTATTGCTGGAGATAAAATTTATTCATTTAAAAACAGTCCTTGCCCTCCAGGATTAAAGCGACAATTTCTCCATGCAACTTATTTAAAGATTAAATTGCCTAATGGAAAATACAAGGAATTTATATCTGAGTTACCAGAAGATTGCAAAAAAGCATTAGACAACCTTAATCATTAACAAACAATAAATAATAAACGATTAACGCTAAATAATCACTGATCATTTATCATTAATTATTTTTTAAAACAATGACTACAAAAATTGAAAATTTCAACAAAACTCAATTAAGAGAAGATGTACCTGATATAAGACCAGGGGATACTGTTCGTGTTTTTCAAAAAATTAAAGAAAAAGACAAAGAAAGAATTCAAGCTTTTGAAGGTATTGTGCTTGCGAGAAAACATGGCAAAGGAATTTCAGCAACCATTACTGTTAGAAAAGTAATTTCTGGCATAGGAGTAGAAAAAGTTTTTCCAATTCATTCGCCATCTATTGAAAAAATGGAAATTACAAAAAGATCAAAAGTTAGAAGAGCCAAGCTTTATTACCTAAGAACTGCAAAAGGCAAGAAGGCGAAACTAAAAAGAAAAGACTTTGTAGCAACAACGGCTCAGAAAGCAGAAAAACCAAAAATCGTTGCAGAAAAACCAACTGATGTTTCTGCGAGCAAAGAACCAAAAACAAAAAAAGAAGCCACAACAGAAAAACCAGAGGACATTTAATGCGAAATAGAGTAGATAAAAGTAAATAATATGAGAGGAAATCAAAAAAATAAAGACTATAAAGCACAATGGACTCCTCAATTCGCTTATGCTATTGGGCTGTTAACCACAGACGGAAATTTATCGAAAGACGGTAGACATATTGAGTTTACATCTAAAGATATCCAATTAGTAAAAACTTTCAGAAAATGTATAAGTTTAACAAATGTAAAAATTGGCACGAAAACCAGTGGAACTACAGATAAAAAATATTTCCACATCCAATTTAGTAATGTTATCCTATATAAAAAGCTTTTAGAAATTGGACTTACGCCCAATAAGAGCAAAACGCTTAGAGAGCTTAAAATTCCAAATAAATATTTTTTCGATTTCTTGAGAGGGCATCTTGATGGAGATGGTTGCTATTATAGTTACTGGGATAAACGATGGAACAGTAGTTTTATGTTTTACACCGTATTTACCTCGGCAAGTGAACAACATATTAATTGGCTTCACGAAAACATAAAAAAGCTTATAAATATTGAAGGCAGTATTTCCGAAAATCGCAATAGGGATTTATGGCAATTAAGATATGCTAAGAATAGTTCTAAGGCAATAATTAAAAAAATATATTATAAGAAAAATTTACCGTGCCTCAAAAGAAAATATATAAAACTGAAAAATATTCTGAAAATTGACGACAAAGAAAATTGTAAAAACAATGCGGACGTGGCGCAATTGGCTAGACGCACAGGACTGAGGCTCCTGGGAGATTTTTCTCCATGTGGGTTCGAGTCCCACCGTCCGCACTTTTTGGATTTGTCCAAAACAAAATAGATAAAAAGAGACGGGCACTTGGCGCAGTGGTAGCGCGTCTGCTCTACACGCAGTAGGTCGGGGGTTCGAATCCCTCAGTGCCCACCAATAAACGAACAATGAACCCGCCTGCAACGCTTCGCGTAGCAACGCGGGCAGACAGCGAACAATGAACAATGAACAAAAAATGTGTTAA
>CAYNRO010000007.1:3962-7874 GCA_964399845.1 uncultured Candidatus Saccharibacteria bacterium
AATAAATATGAATATTAGTTTAAAACCGTTCGGTTTATCTAATTTGCTCAAAGATATTAAATTCTTTTGGCAGAAAAAAGAAAACATTTTTAATGTTTTCGCAGTTACTGTAGTTTTAATCGGCGTATTGGTTTTTGGAGTCATAGAGGCCCAAAAAGCAAAAGCAGAATCTTTTCCGGCTGTTTCGCCTGTTTTAGGATTATCGGTAGCTCAAGGAAATAGTCTTTTGCCTAACCTAAGTCAAGCTCTTCCAGAACCACAGGTGGCAATGCGCATGAGAATGATTATGACTGCTTACTCAAGCACTACTTGGCAAACAGACGACAGTCCATTTATAACCGCTTCTGGCTCTACGGTTAGACACGGAATCGTAGCTAACAATATGCTTAGCTTTGGAACGAGAATAAGAATACCAGAACTATACGGCGACGAAATTTTTGTTGTAGAAGACAGAATGAACTGGAAAAAAAGCAACTATCATCTTGATATTTGGTTTCCAGAATATATACAAGCTAAAAATTTTGGAGCCCAAAGAGCTTACATAGAAGTTTTGGAAAGTTAATACCTAGGTCAAGTCAAAAGATTAAAAGCCCCTCGCAAAATTGCGAGGGGCTTTTAATTTATAAAAATTTATGTGCCGCGGGTGGGACTCGAACCCACACGGGAAAAATCCCATATGATTTTAAGTCATACGCGTAAACCATTCCGCCACCGCGGCAAGATTACAAAGATCTGAGGCACGGGCGGGAATTGCACCCACGTATAGTGCTTTTGCAGAGCACTGCCTTGCTTCTTGGCTACCGTGCCATTTTGTTACGACTCAAGAACATTATAACATTTTTTAATCTTTTTCAATCAGACTCACTCTTGTTCATCTTTTATCTCTTCTAAAAGCTCTTCAACTTTAGCAGCTTCAATTGTTCTATGTTCTCTTAGGAATTTTATTTTAGGGACTGGTCTCATTCGCAAACGTTTGTTTAAATCCTGTTGGACACTATAAATTATTTTGTTTAAAACTTGGAAAACCTTATCTGTTTGTTCTTCTGGAAGCACTGATATATACACGTTTGCTTCAATTATATTACTTGAAGTTTGAACCTGCGTAATCGTTATCAAAACATTTTTAGAGAAATCAACCTCTTTGATAAGAATTTTGCTTAATTCAGTTTTTATTAAAGAATTAACTCGTTGAACACGATCAGACATAAAATTACAATTCTACTTTTCTTCTTTCTTCAATGTATGCTTCTAGAACATCCTCTTCTTCGACTTGTATATTTCCAGAATAAAGCATTCCGCATTCTGCTCCTTTACCTAATATTTCAACACTTTTTTTGTTTTTCTGAAGCCCTGTGATTTTCCCTTTGCCAATTTTATCTTCAGCGCGATAAATTTCAACCGCAGATCCTCTCTTTATTTCTCCCTCCAATATCTTCCCTCCAATAATTTGACTATTTTTTTCTGTACGGAAAATTTCCAAAATTCTAACCTTGCCTTTGCTTTCCTTGACTGTCTCGGACCCTAGCCTCTTTTCTAAAACCTGTCTAACCGCTTGAGCTAACTCATAGATTATATCAAAAACCTTAATTTTTATTCCATCTCTCTGCGCTAATTTCTCTGCTGACGGACTTATTTTCACCCGAAAACCAGTAATTATTGCTTTTGCTCCAACGGCAATTTTAACATCTGACTCACTTATCTCACCAACTTCTCCTAACAAAATTCTTAAAATAACTTTATCTTGCGGAAGTTCTCTCAGGACTTCTTTGATAGCTTCAAGAGAACCCAAAACATCGGCTTTCAATATCAAATTTAAAACTTTCTTGCCTGGCTCAATCTCGAAAACTCGCGGAGTTGATTCAATCTTTCCTTCAATATTATCTTGCGCAGTGTCCATATCTGGGAAGACTTTAAATTTTTCTCCCACCCCGGGCACGTCTTCAAGCCCTAGAACAACAGCCGGAGCTGAAGAAGGAGCTGTGTCTATGGAAGCTCCTTGGAAATCTTCTATGATTTTAACTTTACCACAACAAGAATGAGTTCCAAAAACATCTCCTTTCCTTAGAACTCCATCTCTTGGAATTAAAGTAGCTATTGGCCCCCTAGAAGGATCTAAATAAGATTCAATCACTACCCCTTGTGCTGGTTGGGATTTATCTTGTTTTAGCTCTTCCATTTCAGCAACTAATAAAATTAAATCTAAGAGATCTGTGATTCCTTTTCCAGTCGTAGCAGATGTTTTTACACAAGGTATTTTTCCTCCCATTGATTCTACCAGAACATCGTGCGAAGACAGTTCTCCTTTAACTTTTTCAAGGTTGGCTTCTATCTTGTCTATTTTATTAATCGCAACAATCATCGGAATCTGGGCTTTTTTAATATGAGAGATTGCTTCTTTGGTCTGATTTTTCACTCCGTCTTCTGCGGCAACCACTAGGATAGCAATGTCGGCAACTTGAGCTCCCCTTAATCTCATTGCAGAAAACGCCTCATGGCCAGGAGTATCAATAAATGTAATCTTCTTGCCCTGATGCTCAATTTGATAAGCACCAATGTGTTGTGTAATCCCACCTGATTCGTTTTCAGTAATCTTAAAATCTTTAATAGCAGACAAGATTGATGATTTTCCATGATCAACATGCCCCAGAACAACAACCACAGGAGGACGGGATTCTAGTTTTTGATTTTTTTCTTCAGACATATATCAGCGAACAATGAACAATGAACAGCGAACAACAAATAGTCGCTTATCATTGATCATTGATCAGTTATCATTGATCGGTTATTTAGGATTGATTGCTTTTTCTATCGCTTTTTTTTCTTCTTGCGACAAAGAATATTCGGAACCCCCTTGTTTAATAGGCTTTCCATAAACACGACTTCCTTCTTTCGAATACAAGCTTGTGGTCATTATTCCGTTATTATATGAATCAAGCAAAGCGATCGAAAAACTTTGGTTACTTCCCACGCCAGAAAAAGGATTATATCTGACTATCCCCATTTTCTGAATAGAAAACTTAGATTCTTTTTTAAGCTTTTCTAATTCCGTAGAAACTTCTGCTATATTCTTTTCTAAAACCTTGATATAACTGAATACCTCTTTTATGTTTTGTGGTTCTTTATTCTTTTTTAGAAATTTAAACATATATTTTTACAAAAAATTAAAACTTTCGAAAAAGCCTTTATTACACTATATCATACACATTTTAATCGTCCTGTCCATTTTTTCTGGCAATAAGATTATGCGAAAAGATACCAGGAATTATTGTTTTATTCGTCAAGCAAAACAATAATAAATTATAGCCAAAAACTTAAAAAAATGCGTTCAAGCATTAATATGATTTTGCCTAATAATATCTAAGCGTTATTAATTAAGCTAGCATAGGCAAAAAATATACTAGAATAATCTATTTAAACGGTTTAGACCTTTAGATTTGTGTCAGAGCTACGAACAATCAAAAATTAGATTCCGTTCAAATTCAAAGCTGATATATATGTATTGAAAAACCAAGGTAAAACAAAAATTAAAATAACCAAAGGCACAACAAATACTACCAAATTGATAATAAGAGTTGCTAAAAAATATTTTCGGGTTTTTTCAACGGATATATAGGTTTTTGAAAGCAACTCGTCTTGCGCATCAAGTCGCCTTTTTATTTCTTCTTCCATATTTTTTATATATTAATTAATAAGTTCTGCAGGAAAACTTGATTACATTATAGCATGCACATTTTAATTGTCCTATTTGTTTTTTAATTGACAGGAGCACACAAAAAAGATATAAAAAAAATAATTCTTTATAGCTCTTTTTATTTTGATAATATAAACGGATATAGCTGAAAAGCTGAAAGGAGGCAAAAATGAAAAAATCAACATCAATAATTTTGATTGTATCTTTTTCCTTGGTCCTAT
>CAYNRO010000007.1:7974-11170 GCA_964399845.1 uncultured Candidatus Saccharibacteria bacterium
GGCGGAGGGCACAGGACTCGAACCTGCAAGGGATTGCTCCCACTGGTTTTCGAAACCAGCTCAATAGCCATTCTGACAACCCTCCAAGTTTTATGTCTTAACTGTTGCTTAGTTTTAAAGAATTAAGCTATAATCCCATTAAACCTTTACAAAGATATTTCTAATTTTATGACAAATAAAAATTCTCTTTTAATTGGATTAGCTCTTCAAGAATTATTAAAAAGCAAAACTAAACTTGGCTTAGATGTGTTTAAAAGGAAAGTCTCTAAAAAGCTAAAAATCGCATTTCCTTCTAATCTTGAATTATTAAAAGCATATCACAAATTGGTTAAAAATAAAACGATTAAGGAAAACAAAAAGTTTGAATTCTTGTTAAGAAAAAGAAAAATTCGCTCCCTTTCTGGAATCGTTAATGTGTCTGTGCTTACCAAATCTTATCCTTGTCCGGGAAAATGTATTTATTGTCCTTCTGAAAAGGGGGTCCCCAAAAGCTATTTAAAGAAAGAGCCGGCAGTCCAAAGAGCAATTTTGAATAATTTTGATCCTTATCTACAAGTCCAAAATAGATTAGAGTCGTTAGAGAAAATTGGTCATCCGATTGATAAAATTGAATTAAGGATCATCGGTGGCACTTGGAGCTATTATCCTAAAAACTATCAAACTCGTTTTATAACAAATTGCTTTGCTGCTTGCAACAATAAACTGGACAAAAGAAAACATAAAATTAAGCAAAAGATTAAGTCGCTGAAAGAAGAGCAAAAAATTAATGAAAATGCAAAACATCGTTTGATTGGCATTACCATTGAAACCCGTCCTGATTTTATTGATAAAAACGAAATTAGACAAATGAGAAAATTAGGAATCACAAGAGTTGAACTTGGCGTTCAAAGCATATATGACGACGTCCTGAAGTTAAACAAAAGAGGTCATAATACAAAAGCGGTGACAGAGGCTACCAAATTACTCAAAGACGCAGGCTTTAAAGTTTCTTTTCAAATGATGCCAAACCTTTTTGGTTCTAATTTCAAAAAAGATGTGGCAATGTTTAAAGAACTTTTTGCAAATCCCGATTTCCAACCCGATTTATTAAAGATATACCCATTGGCATTATTAAAGAACACACCTTTGCACAAAATTTATGAAAAGAAAAAATATAGGCCATATTCCAAAGATAAATTAATGAAATTATTAATTGAGATAAAAAAAGAAATGCCTTGTTATTGTAGAATCCAAAGAGTGATTAGAGATATTCCAGCAGAATACATAACGGCAGGCGGAACAAAGATTTCTAATTTAAGAGAACTTGTGCAAAAAGAAATGGAAAGGCAGAAACTAAAATGTAAATGCATAAGATGCCGAGAAATTAAAGGAGATTACAATCCTAAAGAAAAACTTTATTTGTTCCGTAAAGATTATAATGCTTCCAAAGGAAAAGAAATATTTTTAAGCTATGAAAGCAAGGGTAGAAAGCATATTTACAGCTTATTGCGTTTACGGCTACCGTCGCATAACACTGTGCCAGTTTTAGAAAACGCCACAATTGTCAGAGAAATACATACCTACGGACAACTTCATTCCTTAGATAAAACATTATCCCTGTCAAACTCACCACAGCACAAAGGAATGGGTAAAAAATTAATGAAAGAAGCAGAGAGAATAACTAAAGAAGAATTTGGCTTAAATAAAATTGCTGTAATTTCAGGTATTGGAGTTAGAAATTATTATAGAAAGTTAGGCTACAAACAGGAAAATACGTATATGGTAAAATCAATATAGACCATGTAGAGACCGAGTCTCTACAAAGCAAAATCCCCTCACAAAAACCCTCTGTAGAGACCGAGTCTCTACAGGATTTGCAAGAATTGGATACTAAATATATAATAGAAATACATCCTAAACATATCATAGGAACATATAGTCAGACCTAAAGGTCGAAGAGAAAATAAAAAAATATAATTATTTATGCCTATATTTTATACAATAATCGGAATCTTAGTGTTTTGGTCTATCATAGGACTAAGAGTCATAAACCAATACGAAAAAGGAGTTATTCTAACTTTAGGAAAATATACCGGAACATATTCACCTGGTTTGCGTTGGGTTTTTGTTGGAATACAAAAAATGATTAAAACAGATATGAGAATCACGACAGTTGATATTCCTCGCCAAGAAGCAATAACAAAGGATAATGTTCCTGTTGGAATAAATGCTGTATTGTATTTCAAGGTTGCCAGAGCAGAAGACGCAATTTTAAAAATTGTAAATTTCAGATACGCAACCTCTCAATACGCATTAGCTGCTATGAGAGATATAGTTGGTGGAGTAGAGTTAGACGAATTACTGACTGCAAGGGATAAAATCGCTGAAGAAATTAAAAAAGTGGTTGACCTGGAAACCGATCCTTGGGGAATTGACGTTACTGCAATAAAAATGCAAGATGTTGAAATTCCTGCAATGATGAAACGAGCCATGGCAGCACAAGCAGAAGCAGAAAGAGAAAAAAGAGCAATTATCATTAAGGCAGAAGGAGAATTAAAAGCAGCCGAAAATTTACAAAAAGCAGCGCAAGTTTTAGGAACTGCTCCAGGAGGTTTATCTTTGAGAACACTGGAAACCATTGATAAGCTTCAGCCAGACCCTTCTAAAACAATAATCTTTGCTTTGCCAGTAGAAATACTTGAAGGAATAAAATCACTGACATCTCAAAGAGGAAAAAAGAGTAGTGATAATCACTCCTTGTAGGATCAGAACTAATTCTTGTAAAACAAAAAATCCACAACATTGTGGATTTTTTGTTTCATCTATTTATTTGTTTTGTCTATCTAATTTCTTTTAGAAATTCTTGGGCTAATTTTGCTGTATCAGATGTGCTTTTATAAAATGATTTCCAGACAACGGCAATATCCGCGTCATTAAATATTGCTTTTTGAACTTCCCGGAAGGTATCTCCACCTGCCACGGCAATCATAACATCGCAACTATTTTTAATTCTTTGAATTTCATGAAAGGGAAGTGGCTTATCCGGATTAAAAGATTCCTCATCCACTCCTCTGTGCAAAATTACAACTTTCGGCATATTTTTTAATTTACGTAAAACGCTTAAGGAGAAATCGATATTCATCATATCAATCATAGAATCCAAACCATACTCTTCGCATTTTTCAATAAAAGCGTCTAAGGTTTCAATTGGCGCTTG
>CAYNRO010000007.1:11270-15883 GCA_964399845.1 uncultured Candidatus Saccharibacteria bacterium
CTTCGAGAATAATTCTTTTATCCAAAGGAATTTGGCTTATAATGTTTCTAGCCTCGCTCAATGTACTGTTTAAGGCAATTTGAAGATAGTGTTGTTTGTTGTCTAACATATTAACTTTATAATATCACAGAATATATAAATATAAAAAGCTTGGTCAAGACCCGAGCTTGACCAAGTTATGCGAGAACTAGTGTGGAGGGTGTGGAGGTCAAACCTCCACAGTTATTTTCACAATTAGTTTCTTGAAAATCTGGTTAGACCAGAGCAGGGGACTATTTCAATTCCCTGCAATTCAAGTTTGTCTAAAAATAAATTTACACCGAGAGAATCGGAAGACATATGGCCGGCAATAACTATATTAAGATTTGCTTGTTCTGCTTCTTTTTTATGCTCTTCTGAAATATGCATTCCAACTACTGTGCCAATGCCAGCATTAGCCATTTTTTCGTAAAGTTTTGGAGAACCTTCTGTTCCGCCAGTTATCTCGGTTAAGGCAATTTTGCCACAACGATTTTCCTTACTTCCAACAAAAATTTTCGGACCGGCTCCAATTTCCATAGCTTGTTTGTGCTCTGGAATTTCTTTTAATAAATCAATTAAATCTCCTATTCTTTCTGGTTTTTTCTCTTCTGTCAAATTTTTTAAAAATTGAGCAGCTAAGTTGTCGCAGGGAGTATGAGAATTCATCAGGCTTTGTTTTAAGATTTTGGCTGCGTCAACGGTTCTTTGGTGGTTAATAGGATTAACTCCCCTAGAGACTTCATTAATTCTTTCTTTCATAAGACCTTCTGCGATATTTATCGGCACTCCATAAAAATTTAGAACATCGCATTGTAAATCCATAACATCTGCCAGATGAGCCAGACCCTTGCCCATAGGATGGTGCGCAATGATTAAATCTATGCCACCAATTTCTTTTGCCATCAGAATTTCAGCCGGCCCGATGTCAATGCCAACTAAAACCTTTTTTATTTCTTGGTCGTTTTCAATATGATAAATTCTTGAATCTAAATAGGGATTTTTTAAACTTTCTTCGTCAAATTCTTGTTGCTCTCTTTCGCTCATCTTTTCGTATATTTTTCTTTTATTTTCTAAAAATTTTTCTACTCCTGCTCGCCCACGAAAATCAGAGTCAATACCCATTTGAAGCGCTAAATTATAGATTTCTTTTATAGTCATAAATATATTTTTTAATTACAATAATACAAGCATTAATATTGTTGAAATATTATTAGTTTACAAGCAGGTATTATTTTTTGATTTTTTTATACATTTCTGAAATTAATTTTTCCTGTTCTTTAATTTCAAAAACTTGCTTGCGAATTCGCGCCTTTTCTTTTCTAACGAATTTACGCAATGAGTTGGGCATATTTCTTTTTTCCATAATAAAAATAGTTTAGAACAAAATGAGATAAAAATCAAATTTTTATAACTTTTACTAATGATTAATGATTAATTGCTTGTCTGACAATTTCTCTATCGTCCCATTCTATTTTTTTGTTATTTTGCACGCACATCCACAGCTCTGAACCTTTGCCTGTGATAACAACAATATCATTGCTGTTTGCCACACTAATAGCTTTTTTGATTGCCTCGCGTCTATCCAGTATTTTATGTGCTTGGCCTTGAGTTCCTTGTGCCACTTGATCAATAATATCCATAGGATCTTCGTCATAGGGATCTTCGTTTGTTACGAAAACCTCATCACAATATTGAGAAGCAATTTCTCCCATTTTTGGTCTTTTCCATTTATCTCGCCCACCACCACAAGAGCCAAGGACACAAATAATTTTTGATTCTTGATTTTTGGGTTTCAGTTCGCTTAAAGTTTTGTAAACATTAAGCAAAGAATCTGGAGTATGCGCATAGTCAACAATTACCACAAACGGTTCTTTAACCACAATTTCCATTCTGCCTGAAACTCCTTGTATTTTTGATAGAGCAAGCTTACATTTTTCCAACGAAACTCCTTGCGACAATCCAACACAAATCGCTGCCAGAGAATTATAGATATTGAACTTTCCTAATAAATTTAAATGAAATAATTTCCCTTGAATTTCAAAATCAACCCCGTTTGTTAATACATTTATATTTTTTGCTTCCAAAATTTTTAAATTTTTATTATTCTCCCTAAAGTTGATAGTAGCTTCGGGATTCATTGAAAAGCCATATTTTTCATTAGATGGAATCTTTAAAAAATAATCAGTATTTTTGTCGTCAAGATTTATAATATGAATTTTTTTCGTATCCTTGAAAAGTTTTAATTTCGCCTGCCTATAGTTCTCAAACCCTCTGTGAGATTCAATATGCTCGGGGCTTAAATTAGTGAATATCGCAACATCAAAATTAATAAATTTATTACGAAATTGTTTTATACCTTCAGAAGTAACTTCCAGAACAACATATTTGCAATTAGATTTAAGCGCTTGTTTCAGAAATCTTTGAATTTTCATTCTGCCCGGCATAGTCATTTTTAAGTCATTTTCTTGTTGATTACTCCCTATGCTAAACTTTATTGAAGAGAGATAAGCTGTTTTATAGCCTGCTTGCTCAAAAATTTTAGCAACAAATTCTACTGTTGTTGATTTTCCGGCTGTGCCTGTAATACCTACAACTATCATTTTTTTAGAAGGGAACCCATATAAAAAGGCCCCTGCAAACGCAAGGCAATAATGATAAAAATCCAGTAGAAAGCAAGGTATAATTTTTTTGATCGATTCTTTGATTGTCATATATGTTACTGCTTGCCTAATATTTTTAATGCCTGTTCTATTATTTTATCTGAGCCTTTTATATCTTTTGATACTTTTGCTATTGCGTTTTTCGCTATTTCTCGAGAAAAACCAAGACTAATTAACGCATCCTCTGTTGCACTTGTTTTTATAGACGATGTTTTGCTTTTTTGGAATTCTTTAATCTTACCTGAAAGTTCTAAAACAATTTTCATAGCTCTTTTTCTGCCAATTCCAGAAATTTTCTCAAATATTGTTTCGTCTTGAGCTAAAATTCTATCTTTAATACTCTCCAGAGAGCCTATTGCAGAAATCTGAAGCGCGGCCTTTGGACCAACCCCAGAAATATTATTTAGAATTTCAAAAAATTCAAGTTCCTTAAAATCTAAAAATCCATAGAGGTCTAAGCTATTTTCTCTTACATTCAGAAAACAAAAAATCTTGAATTCATCATTAGTTTGAATAATTTCAGAAATTCTCTTCTCGGACAAAAAAACCTTGTACCCAACATGGTTTACGTTTAGAATAATGAATTTCTCCTTCTTTAAAATAATTTTTCCTTCCAGGTAAGCAATCATAGTATTGTTATAATGTTATTATGACAATCATAATGTTGTCATAATGTTATGATAGCCTAGCTCAAGACATTTGACAACTTATCTTTTAAATATTACATTAGATACATGCCAATTAAAAAATCCACGAAAAAATCTCTGCGCCAGAATCCAAGAAGGAGAGCAAAAAACATTCTTTATAAATCAAAGATGAAAGACCCTATCAAGATAGCGAAAGCTTTGGTTGCTGAAAAGAAAAACGACGAAGCCAAAAAACTTTTACCCAAGATATATAAAGCAATAGATAAGGCGGCAAAAGCAGGAGTTATTAAAAAGAATACAGCTGGCAGAAAGAAATCTGGAATAACCAAACTAATGAACAGCTAACAACATGGAAGAAGTATAGAAAAAGTGTGGAGGTCAAACCTCCACACTTTTTTAGATCAATGATTATTAGATTTCAGCAACGAGTAGATTAAGCGCTATTTCCGGATCTATCTTGCCTGTTTTTATATCAAGGTCTATTTTAAAAATATTTTGAAATATTTTTTTTAATTCCGAGAAAGTAAATTTTTGAGATTGAAAATAACTTTTTCTCGCAACAAAAGGATGTAACCCACTCTTACTCACGACAACATTGAACGGTTCGCCTTTTTGGATAAGGTCTTTAACTATCAAAAGGTTTTTAATTTGAAAATTTATCATTGACAAGAGATATAGGGGAGAGTCTCCTTTTCTTAAATGTTTATTAAGCAGGCCCAGGGCATGCTTTTTATTTTTCTCAGATATAGCATCAATGGTTTTAAAGATATCAGTTTCAACCTTAGGCTTCACCAACAAGCGAACATCTTGCTCTTCTATCTTTTCTTTGTCTTTGTAATTAGATAGCTTATTAATTTCTTGACTCATTCTCCATAAATCATTACCAACATTGTCAATGAAAACACCTAAAGCATTTTCGCCTATGATTGCATCATATTTTTCAAATTCTTTTTTCGCCCAAATTTTTAGTTTTTGAGGACTAAGAAGTTTAAACTCTTGAGATTTAGCATTCTTCTTTAAAAATGAAAACAAAGAATTCCTTTGATTAATTTTTCCATTTTGATAAAGTAAAATAATATCTTCGGAATTTATTAAATCTTTTTTTGTATTTAAAAATTTCTCTTTAAAATTAATATCTAAAAAAGGATTTCCTATAATAATTAACTTTTTTTCCTTGAACATTGAGTTCTGCATTGTTTCTTTGTTAAATTGATCGAAAACAGCATTAATAGATTTTTTATCGCAATCAAAATATTTCAAATTCAATCCACTTTTGTGGATTTTT
>CAYNRO010000008.1:0-1788 GCA_964399845.1 uncultured Candidatus Saccharibacteria bacterium
TAGGAATAGAAATAGCTAAAACAGTAAAAGAGTCAATAAAAAACCTTAAAAAACAGGGAAAATTAGGGGATTTTGATGTTCCAGAGATTTTAGTTGAGCATCCCAAAAACAGGGGTTGTGGTGATTATTCAGTAAATATTGCTATGATTTTGGCAAAACAGATAAAAAAATCGCCAATCCAAATAGCTGATTTATTGGTTGCAGAAATGAAACTGCAGAAGCAAAAATCATTTGAAAGAATTGAGGCTGTAAATCCTGGTTTCATTAATTTTTTTATTTCTCCTAAAATATTAAATTTAGAACTCAGAAAGATATTAAAAGATAAAGAGAAATACGGACAAAGCAAAATAGGCAAAGGTAAAACAATAATAATTGATTATTCAAGCGCCAATATTGCTAAGCCCTTTAGCGTTAGTCATTTAAGGTCAACCATTATTGGTCAAGCAATTTATAATTTATATACCTATTTAGGATATAAAACTATTGGGGATAATCATATTGGAGACTGGGGAACGCAATTTGGAAAATTAATATGTGCTATTAAAAAATGGGGAGATGAAAAAGAAATTGCCAAAAACCCGATTAAAAATCTTGTTGCTCTTTATGTAAAATTTCACGAACAAGCTGAAAAAAATCCAGAATTAGAAGAGGAAGCCAGAAAATGGTTTAGGGAACTTGAACGAGGTAACCCAGAAGCGAAAAGATTATGGAAAAAATGCGTGAGATGGAGTTTGAGCGAATTCAATAAAGTCTATAAAGCATTGGGTATAAAAATAGACCTTTCTTTGGGAGAAAGTTTTTATGAGCCAATGTTGAAAGGCATTATTAAAGAAGCTTTAGATAAGAAGATAGCAGAAAAAAGCCAAGGAGCCGTTATTATTCGTTATCCTAACGATTCTCTTTCTCCTTTTATGATTAGGAAATCAGATGGAGCAACTCTTTACGCAACGCGTGATTTAGCCACAATAAAATACAGAATAAAGCAATTTAAGCCTTATAAAATTATTTATGAAGTTGGAGCTGATCAGATATTACATTTTAAGCAATTGTTTTGGGCAGCTGAACTTTTAGGATGGGGCAAAAGAAATGATTATGTTCATATTGCCCATGGAATGATGCGTTTAGAAACAGGCAAAATGAGGACAAGAAAAGGAGAGATAATTCTTTTGGAAGAAATACTCAAAGAAGCGTGCCTAAAAGCTAGAAAAATAATAGATAAAAAAAATCCCGAACTAAAGGCAAAAGAAAAAGAAAAAATAGCAAAAATTGTTGGCGTTGGAGCCGTTAAGTACAATGGTTTACGTATGCGACCTGCCACAAATCTTATTTTTAAATGGGAAAATGTTCTTAATTTAGAAGGCGATAGTGGTCCTTATTTGCAGTATGCCTATGCCAGGGCTAAAAGCATAATTAGAAAATCAGAGGCAAAAGAAATAAAGTTAGGGAAAAAAGAATTCAAGCAAGCCACAGAGGTCCAACTTTTAAGACAATTAGTCAAATTTCCTGAAATTGTGGAAAAAGCAGCGGAAAGCCATAAGCCCAACTTAATTTGTAGTTATATTTTTGATTTAGCGCAAAATTTCAATTCTTTCTATGAAACGACACCCGTTTTAAAAGAAAAAGACAATGACCTAAAAGCGATGCGCTTGGCTTTGGTTCAATCATTTGCACAAGTAATCAAGAATGGATTAAATGTTTTAGGCGTTGACGTTCTTGAAAGAATGTAATATTCTAAAAAATTATGCGCAATAACTATTATATTTTACGGCACGGTCAAGCACATTCAAA
>CAYNRO010000008.1:1888-14248 GCA_964399845.1 uncultured Candidatus Saccharibacteria bacterium
AAAATTTCTGATAAAGATTTTATAAAAAAATATTTCAGAAGCAAACGTTTTGACACAGGAAAATTTAACAAACTTAGTTCAATTAAATAAGGTTAAGTAAAAACTATGGATTTTGATTTTGCAAAAACAGAAAAAAAGATATTAAAATTTTGGAAGGATAAAAAGATTTTTGAGAAACTGAAGAAAAAAAACCAAGGCAAAAAGCATTGGTCTTTTATAGATGGGCCCATAACGGCCAATAATCCGATGGGAGTTCATCATGCTTGGGGCCGAACATATAAAGATTTGTTCCATAGATATAAGGCTTTACAGGGCTTTGACGCAAGATATCAGGCTGGTTTTGATTGCCAAGGACTTTGGGTTGAAGTGGAAGTGGAAAAAGAAATGGGTTTTAAAACAAAAAAAGACATTGAAAAATTTGGAGTAGCTCCCTTTGTTCAAGCTTGCAAGGACAGAGTGTTAAAATATTCTGAAATTCAAACCAAGCAGTCAATTCGGCTCGGTCAATGGATGGATTGGGAGAATTCTTATTACACTATGTCTGACGAGAACAACTATGCAATTTGGGGTTTTCTTAAAAAATGTAAAGAAAAAGGACTTTTGTACAAGGGCAGAGATGTTGTGCCTTGGTGTCCGCGTTGTGGGACTGCTATTTCTCAGCATGAAATTCTAACAGAAGAGTATAAAGAAATTACTCATAAATCAATTTTTGTAAAGCTGGCAGTTAAAGGAGCTCAAAAGACATTTTTTCTTGTTTGGACAACAACGCCTTGGACTTTGCCAGCCAATGTTGCATTGGCAGTCAATCCAAAGCTTACCTATGTGAAAATTCAAGATAAACAAAAAAATATTTTTATTTGCTTGAAAAATAAGGCCGATTTAGTGCCCGAAGGAAAAATAATAGAAGAATTTTTAGGAAAAAAGTTGGAAGGATTGGAATATCAGGCAATGTTTGACGAACTTGAGGCAGTTAAAAATGAGATAAAAAAACAAGACCATAGAGTGGTTTTATGGGAAGATGTTGTTGAGGACGAAGGTACCGGAATTGTGCATATTGCGCCGGGTTGTGGTCAAGAAGATTTTAAGCTAAGCAAAGAAAATAAATTAACTGCGATTAATCCAACCGATGGCGAAAGCAGATACCACAAAGGGTTTGGGTTTTTAGAAGGGAAATTGGTAAACGAGTCAGCCGAAAGTATTTTTAAAAATTTAGAGAAAAAAGAAGTAGTCTTCAGGATTGAGAATTATAGACATCGCTATCCTACTTGTTGGCGCTGTAAGTCAGAATTAATTTTCCGCTTAGTTGACGAATGGTATATTTCAATGGACAAATTAAGAGCACTTTTAATGCAGACAACTAAGAAAATAAATTGGATTCCTTCTTTTGGATTAGACAGGGAACTTGATTGGTTAAAGAATATGCAAGATTGGCTGATTTCCAAAAAACGCTATTGGGGACTTGCGTTGCCAATTTATGAATGTGAAAAATGTGGTAATTTTGAAGTTATTGGCTCAAAGGAAGAGTTAAAAGAAAGAGCTGTTTCTGGTTGGAAAAAATTTGACGGCAATTCTCCGCACAAACCATATATAGATGAAGTAAAAATTAAGTGTTCCAAATGTGGGGAAATTGTTTCGCGTATTCCTGATGTTGGCAATCCTTGGCTTGATGCTGGAATTGTTTCTTTCTCAACAATGAAATATTACGAAGATAAGGAATTTTGGGAAAAGTGGTTTCCAGCTGATTTAATTTCCGAATCATTTCCCGGACAATTTAAAAACTGGTTTTATTCTATGATTGTAATGAGTGCTGTTTTGGAAAATACTAATCCCACAAAAACGGTTTTTAGTTATGCTTTGGTGCGTGACGAAAAAGGAGAGGAAATGCATAAGTCAAAAGGAAATGCTATTTGGTTTGACGATGCCATTGAAGATGTTGGAGCAGATCCGATGAGATGGATGTATTCAAGGCAAAATCCTGCCTATAACTTGAATTTTAGTTATAGTGCAGTCGAAGAAATAAAAAGAAAACTGTTGACTTTATACAATGTATTTTCTTTTTTAGATAACTATATTGACAAAGAAAAAATCCTAACAGGTAATTTGCCAGAAACAAATAATATTTTGGATAAATGGATTATTTCTCGTTTTAATGCCTTGGTTGGAAAAGTAAGTTCGAATTTAGATAAATATAATGTAGCTATAGCTACATTGTCTATTGAGGAATTTTTTATTAAAGATTTATCGCTTTGGTATGTCAGAAGGTCGCGCAAGAGATTTAGCCAAGAATCTAACGAAAGCCAAGAAGCGCTTCAAACTCTCTACTATGTTCTTTTGAATTTATTGAAAATTATGTCGCCGATTGTGCCATTTTTTTCTGAAGAAATGTATTTAAATGTAAAAACACAAGGAATGCCTGAATCAATTCATCTAAACGATTGGCCCAAGGTTGATAAAAAAAAGATAGACAAAGAGTTAGAGGAAAAAATGGAGCAAATAAGGGAAATAGTCACAAAAGGATTGAGTTTGAGAGCAGAATCAGGGATAAAGGTTAGGCAACCCTTAAAGAAGTTAATAGTCAAAAACCAAAAGCTTAAAACTATTGAACAAGAATTGCTAAACCTTATACAAGAAGAAATTAATGTCAAAGAAATAGTCTTTGATAGCAAAATTAAGGAAGATGTAATGTTGGACACTAAAATTACCGAAGAATTGAGAGAGGAAGGAGTTGCCAGAGAAATTATGCGTCATATTCAATATATGCGAAAAAAAGCAGGACTAAAAAGACAAGATAAAATTTTGGTTGAAGCGAGTGGCCCAAAGAGTTTAAATAAGATTTTGTCTGCAAAAAAGGATTTTATACTAGAAGGCGTAAAGGCTGAAGATTTTAAGGTTGTTAATGAATTAAGTGAAAAATTTGATATTAGGAAAGAAATAAAGATTGATAAAGAGAATTTGTTAATAGGAATTAAGTCAACGAACAGCAAATAATGAACAGTGAACAACGATCATAAATATGGCGATTTATTACAGAACAGAAGGTTTTGCCTTAAAAAAGAAAAATTGGTTTGAAGCTGATCAGGTTTTAACGATTTATACAAAGGATTTTGGAAAATTAAATATCTTGGGAAGGGCCATAAGGAAGATTAAATCAAAATTAAGGGCAGGCACGGAATTTTTTTGCGCTTTAGAAATTGAATTTATTCAGGGCAGAATAGGAAAAACTTTAACTAATGCGGTTTCTGTGAAAAAGTTCAAGGACATACGAGGGGATTTAAAGAAAATGGAAGTTGCTAATCAGATCAATGCGATAGTAGATAGTTTAGTCAAAGGACAAGAAAAGGATATTGAAATTTGGATTTTGATAAATCAAATTTTTGAAGAATTAAACAAGGCAGGACCAGAAAATAAAAACTATAAAACTGAACTTTTTTATTATTACTTTTTCTGGAATTTTGTTGCGCTTTTAGGATATCAAATCGATTTATACGACTGCGCGTTTTGCAAGCAGAAACTTGTTCCTGAAAAACTTTATTTCGATTTTTCAAATAAAGGGATAGTTTGTCAGAATTGTTATCAAAAAACAAAACAAGGACAAGCAATTTCTCCAGAAGTTGTGAAAATTTTGCGACTTTTTTCAAATAAAGAAATTAATGTATTACCTAAACTAAAAACAACAGATTCTTGCAGAAATTTGCTTAAATCAATTTCTGAAAATTACTTTGCCTATATCCAAGGATAATTCTTGAGCCACGAACCGCATTTTGCAATTTAAGGACAATCCTTGAATCGTAAAATGCTTTTTGAAATAAAATTATTTAGCTTTGATTAGATGACCTTCAAAATTTTTGAAACGATATTGAATAAATATCGTTGATAAAATTTTGATGGGCAGATGGCAAAGATAAAAATTTTAGACAAAAACTGCATTTTGCAATTTAAGGATATTAGTAGTATAATTAAAAAATTATAACGAGCTCTATTATGAAAAAATTTATTCTCTCAATTATAATTTTAGGGTTAATTTTAGCAGTGGCAGGCTATTGGTATTGGCAGCGTAATCCTTATTCAAAGGAGGTTTTGAAATTGGAGATTTTTGGTCCAGAAGAAGTATCTCTTTTTCAGGAAGTTGAGTATACCGTAAAGTATAAAAATAATGGCAATGTAAGATTAGAGGAACCGAAACTTATTTTTGAATTTCCAGCACATACCATTGTTTCTTCTAACGATGGGGAAGATGGACAAGAAAATCTTTCAATAAGACAAGAAATAGGCCCAGAAGAATTGGGAGATATTTATCCTGGGGAAGAAAAAACTTTTAACTTCAGGGGAAGGCTTTTTGGAAAAGAAAATCAACTAAGAACGGCTAAGGCTTGGATGAGTTATAAACCTAAAAACTTGAAACCGCGCTACGAGTCATCAACTACTTTTAGCACTATGGTTACCTCTGTTCCATTAACTCTTGAATTCGATCTTCCTTCAAAAGTAGAGAGTGATAGGGATTTTGATTTTTCTTTGAATTATTTCTCAAATTTAGATTATCCTTTGAGTAATCTTGGAATCAGAATAGAATATCCTCCTTCTTTTGAATTTTTAGAAAGTAGTCCCAGGACATTAGATAAAGCAGAATGGGAAGTTCCTCTTCTGAATAAAGCAGAAGGCGGAAGAATTGACATCACGGGAAAACTTTTAGGAGATCTAAAAGAGCAGAAGATTTTCCAAGCAATTATTGGGCTTTGGATAGAAAACGAGTTTATCGAAATAAAAGATATTTCACGGGGAGTAGAAATTACTAAACCACGCCTTTCTGTTTTCCAGAGAATCAACAACGAAAATCAATATTTTGCAGATGCTGGAGATTTGCTTCATTATGAAATTTATTTCAGGAATGTTGGAGAGGATCCATTTACTGATTTATTTTTAGTTTCAAGATTAGAAGGCAAAGGTTTTGATTTTGATAGCATTAAACTTAGTTCAGGGCAATTTAGTAAAGGAGATAATTCTATAGTTTGGGATTGGAGAGATAATAGTAAATTACGATATTTAGACCAAGGAGAAGAAGGCAAAATTGAATTCTGGATAAACCTGAAAGATGAATGGACTATTAATAATCCTGAAGATAAAAATGCTATTTTGAAAAATACAGTCTTAGTCTCGCAAATAAAAGAAGAATTTGAGACAAAAGTAAATTCAAAGTTAGCCATTTCGCAAAAAGGATATTATAACGAAGAGGTTTTTGGGAATTCGGGTCCTTTGCCTCCAAAAGTTGGGGAAATTACAACTTATACAATTATTTGGCAAGCGCAGAATTATTTTAATGATGTTAAAAACGTGAGAGTAAAGGCAATTTTACCTACTCATATGAGATTGACTGGTAAAATCTTTCCCGAAGACGCAAAATCGGGATTTACCTATGATAATAACAGTAGAGAAATTGTTTGGACCGTAAAAGATAACGAAACAATAGAAGCTGGAACAGGTGTTTTAAATCAAAGTCCGAACATAGCTTTTCAGGTTGCCTTAACTCCATTTTCTAGTCAGAATAATATGATTTTGCCGATTATAGAAAAGGCAAGAATCAGTGGAGAGGACCAATGGACAGAAATGGTTATAGGCTCTACTATTAAAAAAATTGACACTACATTGCCCGATGATCCAAGTGTTAGCGAACAAATGGGTCGGGTTACTCAATAATGAATGATTTAATGCAGAAAATTGTATCTTTCTCGAAAAGAAGAGGATTTATTTTTCCATCTTCGGAAATTTACGGCGGAGCCGCTGGTCTTTGGGATTATGGGCCTTTAGGTGCTTTATCGAAGAACAATCTGAAAAATTTATGGTTAGATACCTTTGTTTTTCAAGAGCAAAATATTTTTTTAATTGAAGGGACAATTTTAATGAATTCTAAAGTGTGGCAAGCTTCAGGCCATATAGATAATTTTACAGATGCACTCAAAGAATGCAGAAAATGTAATCTTAGGTTTCGAGCTGATCATTTAGAAGCAGGTAAATTTGTTGGACAGGGTAAGGCAAAAGAAAACAACCAATGCCCTGGATGTGGCAGTAAAGATTTTACCGAGCCAAAAATGTTTAATCTAATGTTTAAAACTTTTTTGGGTCCAATTGAAGATAAAATGCACCAAACATATTTGCGTCCAGAAACAGCGCAATCAATGTTTACGAATTTTCAAAATGTTTCAGATTCTATGCGAGCAAAAATTCCTTTTGGAATTGCTCAATTGGGAAAATCTTTTAGAAATGAGATTACTTTAAGCGATTTTACTTTTCGTTCCAGAGAGTTTGATATCGCCGAGATTGAATTTTTTATCAAGAAAGAAGATGACGAAAAATGGTTTGATTTTTGGATTGATAAATTAGAAAAATTCTATTTAGACTTGGGATTGGAAAAAAAGAATTTGCGTAGATTTGAGCATCCAAAAGATAGTTTAGCACATTATTCGAAGAGAACTGTTGATATCGAGTATAAATTTCCTTTTGGCTGGTCAGAATTAGGAGGAGTTGCCAATAGAATGGATTATGATTTAAAAAAGCACGAAGAATTTTCTGGAAAAAATTTGAAATATTTTGATAGTGTCAAAAATGAGAACTACCATCCTTATGTGATTGAACCAACTATGGGTATTGATAGAGCTCTTTTGGCTCTTTTAGTAAACGGATACCAAGAAGTAGAAAATGGCAGAACTAAAACCACGAAATCTGTAAAAGATAAAGAAGTTTTGCTTAAAATACATAGGAAAATAGCTCCTATTAAAGTTGCTATCCTTCCTTTGGTAAAAAATAAGCCGGAATTAACGAAAAAAGCCAAGGAAGTTCATAAAATGTTGAAAGCGTATTTTGTTTGCCAATACGATGAGGTTGGTTCGATTGGCAGGAGGTATCGCAGGCAAGACGAAATCGGTACTCCGTTTGCCTTGACAGTAGATTTCGAAAGTTTAAAAGACGAAGATGTAACTATTAGGGACCGCGATACCATGAAGCAAGAAAGAATTAAAATAAAAGATATCGTTTCGCTTTTAACCGAAAAATTGAAATGAATAAAGCTACAGCAATTATTTGCGCACTTAATGAAGAGAAAAATATTGGCAGGGTTTTGAAAGTTCTTTTGAGCTCTAGTGATATAGGAGAAGTTATTGTGGTTGATGATGGTTCAGAAGATAGAACCTCTGAAATTGCATTAAAAATGAGAGCAAAAGTCAGCAGGTTGCCAAAAAATAAAGGCAAAGGCAATGCTATGAAAGTTGGAGTTGAAAGAGCAGAGTTTGACACAATAGTTTTTATTGACGCTGATTTGATTGGCCTAACCGTTGAGCATGTTTCTTTGTTGCTTAGACCGGTTTTGGAAAATAAGGCAATGATGTCTATTGGAATAAGGGGTCGCAAAAAAGGATTGCCAAAACTTTTTATTAAAATTGACCCTCTTCTGGCAATTGGAGGAGAACGAGCTATGAAGCGTTTCGTCTTTAAAAATATACCCGAAAAATTTATACAAGGATTTGCAGTAGAAACAGCTTTAAATTATTATTGTAAAGTTAAAAAATTTCCAATCAGTTATGTTGAATTAAAAGGACTTAGTATAATTATAAAAGAAAAGAAATGGGGCTTTTTCAAAGGATTTTCCAATAGAATTAAAATGATATGTCAAATTATCAAAATTAGATTCTCAATATTAATAAATAAAAAAGATTTCGAATAATATGTTTAAAAAAACAACTCTTAAAAACGGTTTAAGGATAATTACTATTCCTCAACAGGGAACTAAAACAGCAACGGTTTTAGTTTTAGCGGCAACAGGTTCAAAATATGAGAGCAAAGAAGTAAATGGCATTTCCCATCTTTTAGAGCATCTTCTTTTTAAAGGAACAAAAAAACGACCTGACAAAATTGCTATTTCTGAGCCTTTAGATAGAATTGGTGGGAATTACAATGCTTTTACTGGAGAAGAATATACCGGCTATTTTGCTAAAGTTGATTCAGCAAATTTTGATTTGGCTTTAGACATAGTTTCTGATATGTATTTAAATTCTAAATTAGACGCAAAAGAAATAAAAAAAGAGAAAGGAGTCGTTATAGAAGAGATGAATATGGGTTATGACAATCCTATGTCTTATGTTCAGGATTTATGGAATAAAGTATTGTATGGCGATCAGCCTGCTGGCAGAACAATAATTGGAACGAAAGAAAGTGTTCTGGGTCTTTCGAGAAAAGAGCTATTTGATTATATGAAAACGCAATATAGTTCTTCAAATACGATTGTTTGCGTTGCCGGCGATATTCCAAGTACTGAGCGTGTTGTTAGTAAAATCAAGAAACACTTTTCTAGCATAAAAACTAAAAATACTATTGAAAAATATCCAGTAATAGAAAAACAAAAAGAGCCAAAATTTCTTTTAAAAGAAAAGAAAACAGATCAAACTCATTTTTGTTTAGGCGTTAGGGCATACAATTTATTTCATTCCCAGAAATATACTCAAGAAATTTTAGCTTTAATCCTGGGTGGAATGATGAGTTCCCGTTTATTCATTAAAATTAGGGAAGAATTAGGTTTAGCTTATTATATTAAAACAAACATCTCTTCTTATCCTGAAAACGGTTATTTGGTTACTCAAGCTGGGGTTGATAATGCGAAAGCCGAAAAAGCTATTTCGGCAGTGTTGCAAGAATACAGAAAAATTTCGCAAGAAGAAGTATCTTCAAAAGAACTAAAGAAAGTAAAAGATTATTTCAGAGGTAAAATGAGTTTAAGCTTAGAGACATCTGATTCGCAAGCGTTTTTTTATGGGGGACAGGAGATAATGGAAAAGAACATTTTAAGCCCTAAAGAAATCTGTGATGAGATTGATAAAGTCTCGCCCGCAGATGTCCTGGATGTTGCGCAAGATATCTTTCGTGTAGAGAAATTGAATTTAGCGTTAATTGGGCCATTTAAAGACAAAGAGAGGTTTCAAAAATTACTTAAATTCTAAACAAAATATTTATGGATAATGAAAAAATATTAGACATATCTTGGAGAACAATAATAAAAATTTCTTTATCTATCATTGCAATTTATCTCCTCTATTCTGTTCAAGAAATAATTGTATGGTTTGTTTTTGCATTGGTCATATCAATTTTGTTTGACCCTATTATTGATTTTTTGCAAAAAAAGAAAATTCCTCGTATTGTTGGAATTGGATTTGTCTATTCTGGGTTTTTCGGAATTTTTATTGTTCTGATTTACTTGATTATTCCATTAGTAGCTTCTGAGGTTAGTTCGTTTTTGGTTTCATTTCCAGAATATTTTAACAAAATTTCTCCCCCATTGCAGGGTCTTGGATTTCAAGCTTTTGAAAATATGGAGAGTTTTATAAAAAGCGTTAGCGGTACTCTAGAGCAAATGTCTAGTAGTATTTTCAATGTTTTATTTATTCTTTTCGGTGGAATTTTTTCCTTTTTCGGGATAATAACAATAGCCGTTTTCCTCTCGCTTGAAGAAAAAGCGGTTCAAAAAGCATTGGTTCTTCTTTTTCCTAAAAAATATGAAGATAGTATTCTAGGTGTTTGGGACAGATGCCAGAGAAAAGTTGCTGGTTGGTTTGGAGCGAGAATAATAGCTTCTCTGTTTGTTGGCATAGCCTCTTATATTACATTTTTAATTTTTAATGTTGAATATCCTTTTGTTTTGGCTTTGTTTGCAGCAGCGTTTAATTTTATTCCTTATATCGGCCCATTTTTTACAATGATATTGCTTTTCTTAATTATTTTCCCTTCGGAAATGTTAAAGGCAATATTTGTTTTAATCGTATTTTTCTTGATTCAACAAATTGACGGGAATGTATTGTCGCCTTTATTAATGAAAAAAATTATTGGTATCCCGCCTGTTTTAGTTGTGATTGCTTTAATTGTTGGGGCAAGCCTTTGGGGTATTTTGGGCGCATTTTTAGCGATTCCTTTGGCAGGTGTATTGTTTGAGTTTCTCAAAGAATTTCTCCAAAGAAAGAAAGAAAGAGAAACGATTGAGCAACAAACAGCGACAAATGATCAACAATCAATGACAAACGATCAATAATCAATGATTAATGATAAGTGATTAATGATAAGTGATTAATGATAAGTGATTAATGATAAGTGATTAATGATAAGTACTAATTATGAGTGCAATAAAAAGAAAATTTTACATTACAACCAGTATTGCCTATACCAACGATGTTCCTCATTTGGGATTTGTTCTCGAATCTACGCAAGCTGATGTTCTGACTCGTTATCATCGTATTTTAGGCGATGATGTTTTTTTCTTAACGGGCGTAGATGAGCATGGAATTAAAATTGCCAAAAAAGCCAAACAAACCAACAAAGAACCAAAGGAATTTGTTGACGAGATTTCAAATAGATACAAGGAATTAAAAAAAGTTTTTAATTTCTCAAATGATGATTTTATCAGAACAACTGACAAGAAAAAACATTGGCCTAGCGTGCAGAAAGTTTGGCTAAAACTTAAGAACAACAACGATATTTATAAGAAAAAATACAAAGGGTTGTATTGCGTGGGCTGCGAAGCCTTTGTTTTGGAAAAAGATTTGATAGATGGCAAATGTCCTGTTCACAATAGAAAACCAGAAATAGTTGAGGAAGAAAACTATTTTTTTAAACTTTCCAAATATTCAGAAAAACTAAAAAATCTTATAGAAAAAGATAAAGTGAAAATTATTCCAGAAACAAGGAAAAATGAGATGTTGAGTTTGATTAAGCAAGGTTTGTTAGATGTAAGTTTTTCAAGAACAAGGACAAGATTAGAGTGGGGCATAGAGGTTCCTAATGATTCAACTCAAACAATTTATGTTTGGGCAGATGCTCTTGTAAATTATATCTCAGCTTTAGGCTATGAGAAAGATAGTCAGAAATTCAAAAAATACTGGCCAGCTGATATTCATTGTGTTGGCAAGGATATATTAAGATTTCATGCCTTAATTTGGCCTGCAATGCTTTTAGCGCTTGGGCTTAAGTTGCCTAAAAAAATTCTTGTACATGGCTTTATAAATGTTGATAATAAGAAAATGTCAAAGTCGTTGGGCAATGTGATTGACCCTTTCAAATTAGCTGAAAAATATGGAATTGACCCAGTCAGATATTATCTTTTGCGAGAGATTTTGCCCACAGAAGATGGTGATTTTACTTATGAAAAATTTGAAGCAAGATATAACTCAGATTTAGCTTCAGGTTTAGGAAATTTGGTAGCCAGAGTAATAACTATGGCAAGTAAAATCAAGAACCAAAAATTAGATTTACAAATGGTTCAAAATCCAATGAATAAAGAAATTAAAGCAACTTGGAAAAATTACAAAAAAGCATTAGATAATTTTAAGTTTAATGAGGTGTTAGTAGAAATATGGAAATTAATCAGTTTTTGCGACAAATATATTGAAAAACAAAGGCCTTGGGAAGACACAGAAAATAAATTATTAGTTATTAACGATTTATTATTTGCCTTAACTAATATTTCACAAATGCTTGAGCCATTTTTGCCCGAAACCTCAGAAAAAATTATTCAACAAATTAAAAATAAAAAAAGCAAAGTTCTATTCCCTAGAATATGAAATTAATTGACACTCATGCACATTTAAACTTTAATGCGTTTAAAAAAGATTGGAAACAAGTTATTGCAAAATCTTTACAAAACAATTTAGAAATAATAAATGTTGGCACAAATTATCAAACTTCAAAAAAAGCAATTGAGATTGCCGAACAATACGAAACAGGTATTTATGCAGCAATCGGTTTGCATCCAATCCATTTAAAAAATGGATTTATTAAATTAAAAACAGACCCTGAAGAGGGTAATTTTATTGCGCAAACTGAAGATTTTAACAAGGAAAAATATAAAGAATTAGCTCAATCAAAAAAAGTTAAGGCAGTTGGAGAAATTGGACTTGATTATTATTATGCTCCGCAAGCAGAAAAAGAATTAGAATTATTAAAAGCGAAACAAAAACAAGCCCTATCAGAACAAATAGAGCTTGCCGAGGAATTGAATTTGCCAATAATTTTTCATTGCAGAAAAGCACATCAAGATTTGCTGGAAATTTTGAAAGAGCAACAAATAGTTGGCAACAAAGAATTAAGAGGTGTGATTCATTGCTTTACAGGCAAATGGCAAGAAGCGCAAGAATATTTAGAAATGGGATTTTATCTTGGGCTTAATGGAATAATTTTTAAATTAAATTTAGATAAGATTATAAAAAAAATTCCCTTAGAGAGAATTTTGGTTGAAACAGACTCTCCTTATTTAACACCTCCTCGAGCAGGAGAAGAACGTAATGAGCCTTTATTCGTTAAATATGTAGTTGAAAAAATAGCTGAAATTAAAGG